>WLCS01000041.1 GCA_009705185.1 Actinomycetota bacterium | reverse complement strand
TCCGCAAATGTATCGAGTGCTTCTTATGCCAAAACACATGCCACGTTATCCGCGACCACGAATAGAATAAGAAGTCATTCGCTGGCCCACGTTTCTTTATTCGTATCGCAGAACTAGATATGCACCCACTTGATATGTTGAAGAATCGTAAACGCTCAGCACAAGAAGAGCACGGTCTTGGAATGTGCAACATTACAAAGTGCTGTACTGAAGTGTGCCCAGAGCACATCCGTATTACTGACAACGCAATCATTCCTATGAAGGAGCGCGTTGTAGATATTAAGTATGATCCAGCACGCATGTTTGCTGGACTTCTCAAGCGAGAAAAGCGCGACTAATGATCTTCGTACGTTGGGCAGTGCTTGCATTCTCAATGTGGATTGCAACGTTGGTTGTCCCTGGAATCACAGTCGATGGCGGGGTTGGGACTTATTTATGGGTGGCACTGTTATTCGGGCTAATCAATAGCATCTTTGGTTCACTGATCAAGGTGCTTACTTTTCCGGTTTCAATCGTCACTTTTGGTTTGTTTCTCTTCGTTGTAAACGCTGCAATGCTTTCGCTTACTGCGCGCTGGAGTGAAAAGCTAAACGTGACTGGGTTTTGGTCTGCACTCTTTGCATCCTTAATCATCAGCGTGATTACTACTTTATTTAAATCTACAAAGAAGTTGGCTTAATCCTGAAAGCGGTCTTGCTCGTATCCTTCGGGGGAGTTCTAGGATCGCTCACTCGATGGTCCTTATCTTTAGTTATTCCTCAAAGCGGCAATGGAACGTTGGCAGCAAATTTGCTGGGCGTTGCACTTGCGATGTTTTTTATGGTGCTGATGGAACGCAAAGGAATAACAGAACTTAGGTATTTCTTGCTCCCAGGTTTCTGCGGAGGGCTTTCAACTTTCTCAGCTGTAACTTTTGAGGCAATTGCTCCTGGTGAAGCAGGGTTAAAGTATTTGTTTATTAACATCCTCGCTTCACTTGTAACCGCTCATTTTGCACTAAGAATTTCGCGCTCTCTTGTGAAGGTGCGCCCATGAATACACTTATGGTGATTCTTGGAGCTGCTATTGGTGCTCCGTCTCGATTTCTTGTTGATCAATACTTTAGAAAATTCACTGATAAACCTGTAGGAACTTTTGCTGTGAATGTTCTGGGGTCATTTCTTATAGGCGCCACATTCGCAACGACAGAACATTGGCATGATTTCTTAGCAATTGGATTTGCTGGATCTTTTACAACTTGGTCAACATTTATTCTAGATCTCTATCTTGGTTTCGAACTTAAGCACTACAAAACTATTGCCCTAAACCTTGTTGGATCTATTATCGTCGGGCTCCTTGCAGCCTTCTGTGGGTACTCTCTAGTTTCCTAAAATTCTTTTCATCCACTTTTCAATCTCATCAGGATGTCGTGGAATGTTTTCACTCAAATTTCTATATCCGTCAGCAGTAACCACGACGTCATCTTCAATACGAATACCAATACCTCGGTACTCAGGAGCAAAAAGCTCATCATCTGGCTGTATATAAAGTCCTGGCTCGACCGTTAAAACCATTCCTTCACGTAATTGCGCGCCGCTATACATTTCTTTTCGAGCTTTACCGCAATCATGAACATCGAGGCCTAAGTGATGACTCACTCCATGTAACGTCCAACGACGATGCAGCCCAACTTCTGGCTTGAGTGACTCTTCTGCAGAGACGCTAAGAACACCCATATCTGCTAATCCTTTTGCAAGAACTGTATGAGCTGCCTTATTAATATCTGAAAAAAGCGCACCAGGTTTGATTGCTTCGAAACCTGCGAGCTGCGCCTCATAGACCAACATATATAAAGCACGCTGTGAAGGAGAGAATTTTCCGTCAACCGGCAGAGTTCGTGTGATGTCTGCTGTGTAAAAAGAATCCATCTCCACGCCAGCATCTACAAGTACTAATTCTCCGCGCCGCACATCTCCATCGTTTCGAATCCAGTGCAACACACATGCGTGAGAGCCCGAACCGACAATAGTGTTGTAGCCAAGATCGTTTCCAAGAATTCTTGCTCGGCCGTAAAAAGCAGCATCTAATACTCGTTCGCCGCGGGGTGTTTCAATTGCAGCAGGTATCGCACTAATGACATCGCAAAAACCTAACGCTGTCGCGTCTACGGCTTCTTGTAACTCTCGCAGTTCATACTCGTCTTTGCAGAGACGTTGTTCTGAAGCAAATACTGCAAGTTCTTGATCTTCGAGAGTGAGCGTCTTTGTATTATCGCTGAGCAATAAATCAAGTTCATCCAAATGACGTGTATCAATTTGGTAGGTATCTTTTGCTTCCTTCAAAGTAAAACGACGACCAACCCACAATTCTCCGTATTTAGTATCTCTGTAGAAAGATTCGGTGTCGCGAGTGGATCGTGGATTCATGTACAAATAAGTTAGATGTGAATCTCCATTGGGTTCAAGTACCAATACTGCATCAGCAGTTGCATCTGAACCTTGGACGCCACTGTAATAAACAAAAGCACTGTCGGGGCGATAGTTGTAATCAGTATCGTGTGCACGAACCTTGAAACCACCAGCGTGAATTACTAATCGAATACCTTTAAATGCCGAAGAAAGGATTTGTCTACGCGAATATGCATATGTAACAACTTCTATTGGGCTGAGATCTTCTCTATCTGTTGGTAGCCAGCCTGTTTTCATGAATTCGGCATAGAGCTCTGATGGCGCCTGATCATGCGGACGTCTCTTTGAATCGGTTGAAAGCTCTGTACTTTCGTTACTCATATTTCAATCTTAGAGCCTAAATCTTCAACATTTCTACCTAAAGCAGAGAATAAAAAGGCTTGATAACCTTGCGACAGTTATTTTCGTCGGGAAAATGGAGTGCTGAAGACATGCCGTCTATCTTTGAAACTGATTCTTCAGTTGATCGTCTTGCAGATATTGCGGTATCTCGGACCAGAGAATTGATGCAGCAGTCAGACAAATTGCGCGATCGCCGCGAGAAAGCTAACCGCAAGCGCGTAGCTCGATTATTTAAAGACCCTCAAGCAATTGAAGCAACAATTACTTTGACCGATGAAGTGATGAGAATTTCATCGGTTAAGTCTTCTTCTCGAATTTTCAGACGAGCAGCTAAGAAAGCCAGCATCAAGGGCTTTGGACCAATAAACGGAATTGGGCTACATGCAATCGGAGTTCTTTCTCGTGCAGTTCCAGCACCAGTAGTAGCTGCAGTTCATCATCGCGTACGTGCCTTATCTAAAGATTTAATCCTTGCCTCAGAATCACAGAAACTTTCTAAACACCTGTCACGGAGAACAGCAAAAGGTATTTCCTTGAATATCAACGTATTGGGCGAAGCTGTTCTCGGAGATCACGAAGCAGAAATTCGTTTCCAATCTATTTTGGAAATGATGCGCCGCCCAGAAGTTAATTATATTTCGGTCAAACTTTCATCGATTGTTGCGCAGCTGATAATCATTGACGTTGAAGGTTCTATCGCTCGCGTGTCAGAAAAGATGAGAATTCTTTATCGCGAAGCGCAAGAGCATGGAGTATTCGTCAATCTTGATATGGAGGAATACCGCGACCTACCTATGACGGTGGCTGCTTTTATGCGCGTACTAGATGAATCTGAATTTGAAAGTATGAAAGCCGGAATAGTGTTGCAGGCGTATCTTCCTGAATCACATAAGTTTTTCGCTGAGCTAGTGCAATGGTCACTAACGAGATACGCGCGCAGTGGCGGAAGCATCAAAGTGCGTCTAGTAAAAGGTGCAAACCTTGCCATGGAGCGCGCAGAGGCAGAACTTCACGGCTGGAGCTCCGCGCCATACAGATCAAAATCTGATGTTGATGCATCCTATGTTCGATTAGTTGATGCAGCGCTGCGACCAGAACATTCAAAAGCTGTGCGAATAGGTATTGCTTCACACAATCTATTTCACATGACATGGGCGTTAGAAGTTGCCCAATCTCGCGGAGTCGTTGATCAGATTGATATTGAAATGCTCGAAGGCATGGCAAATGCAGAAGCACTTGCTGTCACTCGCGCAGGACAACCAGTTCTTCTATACGCGCCGGTTACTCGCAAAGATGACTTTGCTGCAGCAGTTGCATATTTAGTGCGTCGCTTAGATGAGAATACATCCGATGAGAACTACTTAAAGGCAGCATTTGAAATCTCAAAGAACCCTCAGAAATTTAAAGAACAAGAAGAGAGATTCCGTAAGTCAATCTCAGAACGTCACAGCATTACAACGCAGTCACTACGCCATGTAGAACACAGTGTTTCTGTCGGTGCAAAGTTTGAAAATGAGAGAAATGCCGATCCAACAGAGCCTGAATTTGTTGCAGCAATAACAAAGGCAATAAAGAAAGTTCGTGCAATTAAGGATCAAGAGATTCCACTTGTTATTGGTGGCAAAGAAGTTTTCACTAAGGAACAAGAAGAAGGTACCGATCCATCAGATAACGGAAAAGTTTGGTATCACTACAGTGTTGGTTCAACAAAAGATGTAGATAAAGCCGTTCAAGCATCTCAGCGTGCACAAGAAAAATGGAGTTCACTCTCTATTGAGCAACGCACGGAAATACTTTTCAAAGGTGCAGAAATAATGCAAAAGGAAACGGTAGAAACAATTGCCGTGATGTCTCGCGATGCAGGCAAGACTGTTGCAGAAGCCGACCCAGAAGTAGCTGAGGCAATTGACTTCGCTCGGTTCTATGCAACAACTGCTCAGAACTTTGGCGAGTCAACTCCACTCGGAACAATTCTTGTCATCCCACCTTGGAACTTTCCATATGCAATTCCAATGGGTGGAGTCTGCGCAGCACTAGCCGCAGGAAATACGGTCATCCTCAAACCTGCTCCTGAAACTGTTGCAACAGCTTGGGAAGTTGCAAGCCATTTGTGGGCTGGTGGCGTTCCGCAAGATGTTTTGCAGTTCTTGCCAATGCGCGATGATGAAAATGGAAAATACCTCGTTACTCATCCTGATATTGACGGACTCATTCTCACCGGTTCATTTGATACAGCGTCAATGTTTACATCATGGCGACCTGAGATTAATTTGATGGCTGAAACAAGTGGAAAGAATGCTGTGCTCATCTCAGCATGCGCGGATATCGATGCTGCAGTGAAAGACTTAGTGCAATCTGCCTTTGGCCATGCGGGACAGAAATGTTCTGCGGCATCGATCGCAATTGTTGATACCAATATTTACAACGACCCTGCATTTATTCGCCAACTTAAAGATGCAGTCGAATCTCTTCACGTTGGAGCTGGCTGGAATTTCTCAACAACTGTTGGGCCAATCATTCGACCATCTGAAAACGCACTCACTCGCGCACTTACTCAACTAGACGAAGGCGAAAGCTGGTTAGTCGAGCCCAAACAATTAGATCAAGCAGGATTGATGTGGCGCCCAGGAGTTAAGTTGGGCGTTAAGGCAAAGTCTTGGTCGCACAGAAATGAATGGTTCGGTCCAGTGCTTGCCATCATTGAAGCGCCAGATTTTGATACAGCTATTAATTGGCAGAATGAAACAGATTTCGGGCTTACTGCGGGAATCCAGTCACTTGATGAAAAAGAATGTGAGGAGTGGATTAATCGCATTGAAGCTGGAAACCTTTACGTCAATCGTGGAATAACTGGTGCAATCGTGAACCGTCAACCATTTGGTGGATGGAAACGTTCTGCAGTGGGACCAAATGCTAAAGCTGGCGGATTAAATTATGTAAACACTCTTCGCAATTGGCCGCGTGTGACAAATTTAGAAGCAGCGATTTATGGCGTAAATGCATGGTGGGCAAAAGTTGGATCTCAAGCAATCGATCGTTCTGGGCTTGTGGTTGAAAAGAACTTCCAGCGCTATCGCCATTACTTAGCGCCAATTGTTGTGGTTGTTGATGAATCAACAACGCAAGATGAAAAATCGCTTATCCACCATATTTCTGAAACCACTGGAGCGAAAGTTATATTCACAACAGATTTAAATGATGTTCAAGAGGGTTATTCAAGAGTTCGCTGGCTCGCATCTAGTAAGCCGCCAATTTACGAAGAACTACAAAAAGGAATTTCAGTTGATCATCGCCCAATCGCACAACGTGGAGACATAGAGACTCCTCGTTGGTTGATTGAACAATCGGTAGCAATTACCTATCATCGCTATGGAAATCCAAACGGTGGACCAAAACCTGCTTGTTCAGGTTTGCAGGCTTAGGAGTTCTTATGAGAAAAGTGTTTCTGCTACTCATAACAGGAATACTTTTTGCCCCAACGTATGGGGCAATCGCAGATGATGCCCCTATAAAAGTAATGTCGCGCAACCTTTATCTTGGCGCTGATGTTGGTGTTGCTCTTGAAAAGATTCCAAATCTTCCTGCCGCAGCCCAATTCATGTGGGAACAAGTACGAGCAACTGATTTTTCACTGCGGAAAGTTATCTTGGCTGATCAAATCAGAAATGAATCCCCGGATGTTATTGGTATTCAAGAAGCAACGATTTGGTATTGCAAAGCAAAACCATGGAGCAAGAAGACCGAGATATTCAATTTTACCAAGGAGCTTCTTGAAGAATTAGGTGGCGATTACATCATTGCGTCAATGAATGGGAAAGAAGCCAACAATCCGGGTTATTCAATTGGTCCAATTCCATTTCTTACAAAAGTAAATGATCCAAAAACTTTTCAACCTTTATTCGGCCAGGATTCAGCAGCATGTGGCTTCCAAATCGGTGATGCTTTATTAGTGAAGAAAGATTTGCGCCAATATATAAACCAAGTTGGAATTTCCGAATACAAATCGGTCTATAAAGTTGTTCCTACTCTTATGGAGATCTATCGAGGGTATGCATGGGCGGACATCACCGTACAGGGAAGAAATGTACGATTTATTACAACGCATCTTGAGTCACTCTGGGATGAAAATAAGATTCCGAAAGCAGCAGAGCAAGCAAGACAACTTGTTGATGATGTGAAAAATACTAAGTCACCGATAGTGATCATCGGAGATTTTAATTCTGATCCACGAGATCCACGCGTTAAGGCAAGCCCAAATCCTGGAGAGCAACCAACCGAAAGCGAAAAGTGTCCAGCTGGCTCTTCAATTTGTAGCGCATACAAAGTGATGAGGGAAGCTGGATTTCAAGATGTTGGACCTGATTCAAGTGAACCAACAACTTTTACTTGGGGAATGAATGCACTTCTTACTGGACCAGACTCAGCACGTGAATCTGCGGCAATAAAAATGGGTAATGATTTTGGCTTCACTGATCGACTCGACTACATCTTTGTAAAAAATGGTGTCCAGGTAGAGACAAGCAAAATTATTGGACAGCAACCACCGTATGGAACTGACCATGCAGGTGTAGTCACTTCATTAAAAATTACAGCTGACGGTTCATTTATTAGCCCGGCGTTAGAAGAACATAATCGATTCCCAATTACTTTCTGGAAAGGTGTTGGACTTCTCGCACTCGCGCTTGTTACATGGAGAATTGTGCGGAGAATCCGTCGCCGCTAACGGGGTAGACTTGGCCCACACTTGGAGACGTCGCATAGCCCGGTCGAGTGCGCCTCACTGCTAACGAGGTAGGGTAGAAATACTCTCGAGAGTTCGAATCTCTCCGTCTCC
>WLCS01000040.1 GCA_009705185.1 Actinomycetota bacterium | reverse complement strand
TTTTTGCAAAGCTGGGATGCAAAGGCAATCGCGTGACATCATCGAATTTCACCCACCGCACTTCATGAGATTCATCGTTGAGTTCGTGGCCCTCTAACTGCGCATTGGCGCGAGCAATCACTGTTGAATAACTCCAGCCATTGTGATCGTCGGTAAATGTATGAAGTGGTTCTAAATCACCAGGATTAAGACCGGTCTCTTCAACGGCTTCGCGAATTGCGCCTTCAATAATTGTTTCGTGCGAATCTCGCGCACCGCCAGGAATTCCCCATGTATCACCGTTATGAACCCACGGTGCGCGATGTTGAAGAAAGATTGCGCCATCGCGAATAATTAATAGACCAGCTGCGCCGTGCTTGCCCCAATGTTTTGAGCCGCATGTGCATTCGATCCATCCGTCACCATCGCGCGCAGCCATACCCCTAGAGTGTCATAACTATCCACAGATTGCTTTTTGGGTGGGGCTTTCGTGAAATTCAAGACCTACCCTGCCGCGCATGAAGAGATTAGTTATGTGCACTCTGTTTCTTACAACGTTTACTGCGCCGGTACATGCTGCAGACTGCATCGAGAAGGCGTGCATCGAGGTGTACACACAAAACGGCACCATCGTCATTGAAGGACGAAAAGGCACAGGCCCGATACAGAAGAAATCTGTCGCTCCGGCACCTCGCAAACCACGAGCACCCGTTGTAAGAAAAACGGTTAAGCCAACTGTGAAACCAAAACCAAAACCAAAAGTTGTCACATCCACAAAGAAACCTATTGTGAAAAAACGTGTGCGCACTTCCTCGAGTGCGCCAGCTACATCACTAAGCGACAAACTTGTCGAGATGTTGCCCACTGCGGGAATTGCGTATTCGCCATCGTTTTCACCGCTGATTCAAGTGCCTGTCTACTTTTGGTCTGATATTCCACTTTTAGTAACAAAGAACATTGAAATCGTGGGCGAAATAGTAGAAGTGCGACTGAAGCCAACATTTCTCTGGCACTTTGGCGATGGGGTCATCTTCCTTACGAAAAAAAGTGGTGGGCCCTTTCCTGATGGAGAAGTTAGACATTCGTATTCACGCGCGGGTCATTATGTAATTCAACTAATAACTAGTTGGGATGGTGAATTTACCGTCCAAGGCGTCACATCTCGGATTCCAGGAAAAATCGAATCTGTATCTGCTCTGCCAATCAGTGTTGTGGCAGCACCATCTCGTTTCTCTCCACCCGTTCTGTTCAAGCGTTAAGAAAGGTCTACCTATGTCCACACACGAAATAGATTCAATTACTTCACTACCCATTGCCTTTGAGGCACATTGGATTGCCGATATTGATTCGTTCTGGGTCGCACCCGATTCAGAAGAACTCAATGATCTGCAACGCGATGGCGCAACAGCTGTCATTGATTTAGCTGCCGAATTCGAAGCAGGAAAAAGTCTTCTCAATTCAGATTTGTGCGCCCGGGTAATTGGTCGCATGAGTGATATTCAGGTGCGCGATTTCGCATTAGGAAGCCACAACCCAGAGAGCTCTGACTGGTATTGGAAAATGTGGCGAGAGTTATTAGTCAGCGCGCCACTTGGTTACATCGCACCCATCGCCGCAGTCTTTGCAGCACTTGCCTACGAACGTGGGGAAGTGGCTCTGGCACACCGCGCACTTGATCGCGCTTTGGCCGATGACTCGCATTATTCGTTGGCTATTTTGCTACGCCGAGTCTTTAGCGCAGGATGGCCGGCAGAATCCTTTAGCGCGATGCGCCGGGAGCTGCACCCAAAAGTGGTGACCGTAATTTTCGGGTAATATTTTCCTCAGGTCACGAGTTCTCATCGATAGCCCCGGCTGATGAGACGGCAACCCTCCACCGCGGTGGGGTGCTCCGGGTGACGACCAGGCAGTAGATGCACACCATCTTCTGCAAGTGCGTGAAGGATTTATTTATGAATGATTTTGGGATGAGCAGAGAACCTAACTTCGATGTCACCGGTGCGTGGCTTGAAGGTGATGATCCCGGTGATCGCAAATTTATCAAGATTGGTTTCTTACTTCTTGAAAATGGCGAAACGTTGCCAGATATCACTATTGCTTATCAAACATGGGGCACGTTAAACGCAGATAAATCAAATGCAATTTTAGTTAACCATGCAATGACTGGTTGGTCTGATGTCACCGGTTGGTGGCCACAAATGGTGGGTCCAGGTCTCCCATTTGATACCGACAAATATTTTATTGTCTGCCCAAATGTCATTGGTGGTTGTCAAGGCTCAACCGGCCCGTCGAGCATCGCCCCCGATGGAAAACGTTACGGTTCACGTTTTCCTATCATCACCATTCGCGACATGGTGAACGCTGAAGTTGCTTTCAGTGACGCACTTGGAATCGAAAAATATTTGCTAGCTGTTGGCCCATCACTCGGTGGAATGAGATCTCTCGAATGGGCAATTCAATTACCTGAACGCGTAGGTGCAATCTGCACTATTGGTTCATCCGCGGTTGCAACGGGAGATCAAATCGGAACCGCATCGATTCAGATTCGCGCAATTAAGTCAGACCCATATTTCAATGGCGGGGATTATTACGAACAAGAACGCGGGCCAATTGATGGCATGGGAATCGCGCGCCGAATTGCGCACCTGACCTATCGCACTGAATCTGAAATGGATGTTCGCTTTGGTCGTCAATTACAGGGAGATGACACCGGACGCTACGCCGTCGAGTCATACCTCGATCATCAGGCGCAGAAATTGGCCAAGCGCTTTGATGCCAATACCTATATCGCCCTGACAGATGCGATGAACTCTCACGATGTTGGCCGAGACCGCGGGGGAGTCGCTAAGGCGCTCTCTGGCATCACGGTTCCAGTTGTTGTGGTCTCAATCGACACAGATCGCCTCTTCGTCCCTCGACTTCAGGTTGAGATTTCAGAGCTTGTGCCGACAGCCCAGGCCCCAATTGTCATTAGTTCAGACTTTGGCCACGACGGATTCTTAGTTGAGGCTGAAGCAATGGGCGATGCGATTCGGCACGCCTTGCATGTTGCGGGTACAATATAGGTATTACTTCGAGCAGTTCGAAGAAAAACCAAAAAGGACAATTGTGGCTGTATTAAGCGCGCTCAAAAACAAGGCAAAAGGCAAGAAAGCCGTTGCAAAGAAGGCGGCACCTGCCAAAAAGGCTGTAGCGAAGAAGGCTGTTGCTAAAAAAGCACCTGCAAAGAAAGCAGTACCAGCGAAAAAGGCTGCACCTGCAAAGAAAGTTGCAGCGAAGCCAGTCAAAATTGAAATTAAAAAAGAACTCACTGCAAAAGAAGTACAGCAACTTGTCGATCTTAAGAACGCAATCGCTCGCCAGAAAGAAATTATTGAAATTCTTGCTGCAAGCGGAATCGAAAACTATCGCAAAGCTGTGAAGAAAGAATTTATGGCGCTCGCGCAAGAAGCGCGTCAACTAGATGTTGAAATTCCGGAAAGCACAGAGAAGGCTCGTAAAGCAGGTCTTGGTTCTCCAAGCCGAATCCTTTCAAAGGTACAGCTTGCACTCATTGCTCCGAAAGAAGATCCAAAGTCAGCCGAGGCACCAGCAAAGGGCGCGAAGGCAGCAATTGTTCTCGATGAAGATGGCAATGAAATTGTTGTTGAAGAAGTTGAGCTAGAAGATGTGGAAACACTTATCGCAGAAGCATCAGAAATCATTGATGCCGAGACTGATGGAAAAGATCAGCCCCGCGTTGTCACACTCTCTGATGAGACCAAGAATGAAGAAGGCTCATTTACTCTTCTTGATACAGATGTTGATGATGAAGAAGAAGATAAGAACGAGCGCGAAAAGCATAAGAAAGATCTGAAGAATGTAAATCTTGTTCTTGAAGCGATCAACGGCAAGATTCAAGGTGTTGAAGTTCCACCTAAGCACAACATCGATCAGGCTGAAGCGAAGGCGCTAACTTTCAAGCAGATTCAACAGCAATTTGCGATGAATACCTTTAATGAAAAATCAGCAAAACTTATTGCTGAGGCTGTAAATCAGGGCCACCTTAAGAACCTTGAAGATCTGCAGTACTTCTTCAATGAGCAGGCTCGATTTATTCAGATTGAAATCAAGCGCCTTCCTCCAGAACAGACAGTTCTTACTGCGGGTGCAACTGCTGACCCTGTAAAGGATTACCTCAAGCAAATCGGTCGTGTGGCACTTCTTAATGCTGAACTCGAAGTAGAACTTGCTACTCGCGTTGAAGCTGGACTCTTTGCTGAAGAAGCACTGAAGAACACAAAGAAGATTGAAAAGAAATTAAAGCGCGAACTTGAGTGGATTGTTGAAGATGGAAAGCGCGCAAAGAATCACTTGCTCGAAGCAAACCTTCGTCTCGTTGTTTCTCTTGCAAAGCGTTACACCGGTCGCGGAATGCTCTTCCTTGACTTGATTCAGGAAGGAAACTTGGGTCTTATCCGTGCTGTCGAAAAGTTCGACTACACAAAGGGTTACAAGTTCTCTACCTATGCAACATGGTGGATCCGTCAGGCAATTACACGTGCGATGGCTGACCAGGCGCGCACAATTCGTATTCCGGTTCACATGGTTGAAGTCATCAACAAATTGGCACGTGTTCAGCGCCAGATGCTTCAAGATCTTGGCCGCGAACCGACACCAGAAGAGCTCGCTAAAGAACTTGATATGACACCTGAAAAGGTTGTTGAAGTTCAGAAGTATGGCCGCGAACCAATTTCACTTCACACACCACTTGGTGAAGAAGGCGATTCAGAGTTCGGTGATTTGATCGAAGATTCTGAGGCTGTAAAGCCAGAAGAGTCAGTGACATTCACAATCTTGCAGGAGCAATTGATGCAGGTGCTTGGTGGTCTTACTAACCGCGAAGCTGATGTTATTAAGGCTCGTTACGGACTTACAGATGGACAGCCAAAGACTCTTGATGAAATCGGCAAAGTTCACGGAGTTACCCGCGAACGTATTCGCCAGATTGAATCTAAGACAATGTCTAAGCTTCGTCACCCATCACGTTCGCAATCACTACGCGATTACCTCGATTAAAACCGGATCACACCGTGACTAATCCAAAGGTATTTATCAACCCTAAGAGCGGTTCTATTCGTGTTACCGGAACTGTCGATATGGTCGATGCTGATGGAAATCTCATTGAAACGCGAGAGAATCCAAAGTTTTGCGGATGTGGTCAATCAAAAGAAAAACCCTTATGCGATGGTTCGCATAAGGGCATTCTTAAAGATTAATTACTTAACTTCTACCAACTTCTCTGACTCGTCCTGAATCGCTGCTGCAACAGTCTTGAGTTTTTCGGCATATTCCTTGCCGTGATGAGCACAGAACATTAACTCGCCGCCGTTGAGAAGTGTTGCACGCACATAAGCTTGTGCACCACATCGATCGCATCGATCAAGGGCATTTAGAGGTGTGGATTCGAGGATTACTTGCTCGGTCATCGCGCTCTCCGTTCGCTTAGTTACTACTGTTCGGTGGGAAGTTCTTGTACATCTATGGAACATCATGCCAGTTCTCTTTATTCCCCGCTCGGCAAATAGATTGCAATCATGTAAATTTTTATCAGTCCCAGCGCATAAATATCGATTTTTGGGGGATATCTCACCCTCGGTTGCCAATATCTGAGATACCTCGGCGCGCTTACTCAGTTGCGAACGATTCGCTGGCTAATCTTTGCCACCGTGGCTGACGAATTGAACTTTACCCCTGAGGCAGATTCCAAAGATAGCTATACCGCAAAAGACCTTGCAGTCCTTGAAGGACTTGATGCAGTTCGTAAACGCCCAGGTATGTATATCGGTTCTACTGATTCGCGCGGATTGCAACACTGTCTCTGGGAAATTATTGATAACTCTGTAGATGAATCTTTAGCGGGCCACTGTAAGAAAATTGAAATTAATCTTGAATCCGATGGATCAGTAGAAGTCCACGATGATGGTCGCGGAATTCCAGTTGATAAAGAACCTAAGACCGGACTTACTGGCGTTGAAGTTGTTCTTACAAAATTGCACGCAGGTGGAAAATTCGGAGGTGGCTCATACGCTGCATCCGGCGGACTTCACGGTGTGGGTGCATCTGTTGTAAACGCATTGGCTGAACGACTTGATGCTGAAGTTGATCGCAACGGCAAGATTTATTGGATGTCATTTAAGCGCGGTGTTGCAGGTGTATTTAATGGCGATGGACCAAAAGCTGAATTCACCCCGCAATCTGGCCTTCGCACAATTGGAAAAGTTTCTGCAAAAGTAACCGGTACCCGCATTAAGTGGTGGTCAGATCGGCAGATTTTCTTGAAAGATGCAGAGCTAGATCTTGAAGATATTTATGCTCGTGCGCGCCAAACATCATTTTTGGTTCCCGGCTTAACAATTATCGTCAACGATAATCGCAAGAAAGAGAAGGCAACACAGACTTTCTTCCACAAGGGTGGAATCTCCGAATACTGCGATTTCTTGCAGCCTGATAAACCAGTAGGCGATGTCATTCGTATTTACGGCACCGGCCATTATCAAGAGACTGTTCCAGTTCTTGATGACAAGGGCCATATGGTTTCCACCGATGTAGAGCGCGACATGGAAGTTGATATCGCGATGAAGTGGGGCGAAGGTTTTGATACAACGCTTCGCTCATTCGTAAACATCATTGCCACTCCTAAGGGTGGTTCTCACGTACTCGGTTTTGAACGCGCAATCACTAAGGCATTTAACGAAGCTATGCGTAGCGCGGGAATTCTGAAGAAGAATGAAGCCGATGTCATTAAAGACGACATCATGGAAGGTCTCACTGCAGTCGTAACAGTGCGCATGTCAGAGCCGCAGTTCGAAGGTCAAACCAAAGAAGTTCTAGGAACCGCAGCTGCAACAAAGATTGTTTCAGCAGTTGTGGCAGATAAGCTCAAGGAATTCTTTGCGACAACACGTCGTATCGATAAGGCAAACGGCAAGTTGATCATGGAAAAGATTGCCGGAGCATCGCGCACACGTATCAGCGCCCGTGCACATAAAGATCTACAGCGCCGCAAGAACGCCCTGGAATCTTCATCACTTCCTACAAAGCTCTCTGATTGTCGTTCAGAAGATGTCACCCGTACCGAACTTTTCATCGTAGAAGGTGACTCAGCACTTGGCACGACAAAGGCTGCGCGAAATTCTGAATTCCAGGCGATCTTGCCTATCCGTGGAAAAATCCTTAACGTGCAGAAAGCATCACTTTCTCAGATGCTTGATGACAAGGAATGCGGATCAATCATTCAGGTTATCGGTGCCGGTTCTGGAAAATCTTTCGAACTCGATGATGCTCGCTATGGCCGCGTCATCTTGATGTCAGATGCTGACGTTGATGGCGCACACATTCGCTGCCTACTGCTTACTCTGATGTATCGCTACATGCGTCCGATGCTTGATGCAGGTCGCGTATTTGCTGCAATCCCACCTCTGCACCGTATTGAAACAATGGGCGCGGGCGGCAAAAAGGGCGAGTACATCTACACATATTCAGATGATGAGATGAAGAAGGTCACCGCAGATTTGAAGAAGGCTGGCAAGAAGTGGAAAGAACCAATTCAGCGCTATAAAGGTCTTGGTGAAATGGATGCTGATCAGCTCCGTGAGACCACTATGGACCCAGATGCGCGCAC
>WLCS01000004.1 GCA_009705185.1 Actinomycetota bacterium | reverse complement strand
CTAGTCTCAGAAATTCACGCACAGGGAAAGAATGTAGTTGTTGTAGGCGGAACAGGTCTTTACATTAAAGCCTTACTTGATGACCTAAACTTTCCAGATACCGATCCAGCCGTTCGAGAAAAATTAGAAGCAGAAGCTCTCGAGCTTGGAGCACAATCTCTTTACGAACGATTACAGCAACTCGATCCTGCTGCGGCGCTGGCGATTGATCGAGCAAATACCAGACGCGTGATCAGAGCACTAGAAGTTATTGAAATTACAGGCAAGCCATTTACAGCAAATTTACCTCGTGAAGATAGTACGCAATATCCAGATGCTCTTCAGTGTGGGCTTGTCATGGATCGCGAACACTTGCGTACTCGCATTGATGATCGAGTTGATTTGATGTGGGAGAAAGGTTTTGTCGCAGAAGTTGACTCGCTTATTCGGGATGGAATCCTCGATGGAGTGACAGCGCAACGAGCGATCGGATACTCGTCATTGATTGCGATGCGTGCAGGAAAAATGAGTGAGGGTGAAGCTAAGGAAGAGACAAAGCGGGCGACTCGACAATATGCTCGACGTCAAGAAACGTGGTTCTCACGAGATGCACGAATTAACTGGATTTCACCTCAATCAGATCGATTCGCAACAATCATGCAGAAGATAAACTCGTAACCTATGACCGATTCAGTTATAGCCACATATGGCCACGGAACCGAGAATGATTTCGTCATCCTCTTTGATCCTGATGACTCAATCAAAGTTTCCGAAACTGCAATTGCTGCTATGTGTAATCGTGCGACAGGAATCGGTGCAGACGGATTTATTAAAATTGTAGAAAAGGGCTCACACTGGTTTATGGATTATCGAAATGCCGATGGTTCAATTGCCGAAATGTGTGGCAACGGGATTCGCGTTATGGCTAAATATTTGGTCGTCCATGGACATCAACCAGAAGGAATCTTTGCAATAGATACACGTGCAGGTTTGAAGCATCTGCGCGTACCTCTTGATGGAGATATATCCGTCAACATGGGGCACGTGACAGATGAAATGGAAGAAGTTTCAGCCACTATCAATGGAAAAAGCTGGAATGGATTTAATATCAATGTAGGTAACCCTCACGCAGTTGTATTCATGGATGATTTAAATGAGCTTGGAACGTTAGAACATGCTCCAACTGTTACGCCACAGAGTTCTTATCCTGAAGGCGTCAATGTTGAGTTTGTAGAAATTTTGCCAAATCATGAAGCGCGCATGCGGGTACATGAACGCGGTAGTGGAGAGACTCGTTCGTGCGGTACCGGAACGTGCGCAGTAGCGCTAGCGGCAACTCTTAAGAGTGGTGAAAATTTGCCAGCGCGCTGGACTATTTATCCTCCAGGTGGACGTCTCATTGTTGATATTGATGGACATTCAAATGCAACTCTCATTGGTCCTGCCGAACTTATTGGCGACCACGACATTAGTTCATACCTTCATTAATGACTGAAAATATGTCCGATTCACGAGATCCGTATGACAAGCTTTTTGAAGACTTGCTCCGCGAGAGTGCTCGTGCGGCATCTGATTTTGATTCAGATGAAGCAGAGTGGCAAGAAAATGACCAGCAAGAACTCATTGATCGCAATGCTCTGCGAAGGATTAAGAGTTTCTCAACTGAACTTCAAGATATTTCAGATGCTGAATATCGTCAGCTACAACTTGAACGAGTAGTTCTCGTTGGTGTCTGGACAGAAGGCACTGCAGAGATGGCAGAGAATTCTCTGGCAGAGTTAAAAGCACTTGCCGAAACTGCAGGCTCTGAAGTTCTTGAGGGACTGATTCAACGCAGAGATAAACCAGATCCTTCAACATATATCGGTTCAGGAAAACTCATTGAACTCAGACAAATAGTTGTAGCAACAGGTGCGGATACAGTCGTGTGCGACGGAGAATTATCACCATCACAATTGCGCACACTGGAAGAGAAGTTGAAAGTAAAGGTTGTTGATCGCGTTGCACTTATTCTCGATATATTCGCGCAGCATGCCAAAAGCAAAGAAGGTAAGGCGCAAGTTGAGTTAGCTCAGATTGCTTACCTGTTACCTCGATTACGTGGTTGGGGAGATTCTCTCTCACGGCAAGTGGGTGGCCGAGCTGCTGGCGGAGCAGGTATTGGTGGTCGCGGACCAGGTGAAACCAAGATTGAAACTGATCGTCGTCGCATCAGAGATAAAATGGCAAAGCTTCGCAAAGAAATTGCAGAGATGAAGACGTCTCGTGATACAAAACGTCAAGAGCGTAAGAGATTTAATATCCCATCTGTCGCCATCACTGGTTATACCAACGCAGGAAAGTCTTCACTTCTCAATGCGCTCACAGGGGCAGGCGTCCTTGTTGAGAACGCACTCTTTGCAACTCTTGATCCCACCGTTCGAAAGTGCGAAACATCCGAAGGGCGGGTTTACACACTTTCAGATACCGTTGGTTTCGTCAGGCATTTGCCGCATCAACTTATCGATGCCTTTAAATCAACACTTGAGGAAGTCTCAGAATCCGATTTGATTGTGCATGTTGTTGATGGTTCTCATTCAGACCCATTTGAACAAATTCGTGCAGTTCGGGAAGTAATCAATGAAATTGGTGGATCAGAGATTCCAGAAATCATTGCGATCAACAAAGTAGATATTGCTGATCCGGATGTCGTACTTGAGATATTGCGCAAGGAACCAAATAGTTACGCATTCTCAGTTCGCTCAGGTTTCGGAGTTGATGGCCTCATTCACGCAATTGAAAAATCACTTCCTCACCCTCATGTTGAAATTCGAGCTGTCATTCCATATAAGCGTGGTGAATTAGTCTCTGCAATTCATGAACGTGGAGAAATCTTGAGCGAGGAACATCTGGAGACTGGAACTTCCATACATGCCTACGTTGACGGTGGATTAGCTAAATCAATTGAAAATGCAGTAGAAAGTGGCCCTTCCCACGGGGAATAAAGGCGACACGCCGGCGGTTGTATCGCACAGAGAGTAAGGAATGCGCCACTATTCGCGCAGGCACGGGGCAATTTGGCCCAAGTACGAATGTATGGAAGTGAGGTGAGATCAGTGGCAACAGATTACGACACACCCAGAAAAACCGACGAGGAGCTTCACGAGGAATCGTTAGAAGAACTCAAGGCGAAGCGAGTTGACGCGCAATCAGGTCAGATAGATGTTGATGAAGCAGATGCTGCAGAGAATCTTGAACTTCCAGGTGCGGATCTCTCTGGCGAGAAATTAGCCGTACGAGTGGTTCCAGTTCAAGTTGATGAATTTACATGTTCACGATGTTTCTTAATTCATCACATCACTCAGCTTGCAAAAGGTGAAGGCGCAAAAGCTATTTGCAAAGAGTGCGCTTAAGTTCCTCAGCTTTTCTAGTACTTACTAACCAATAAGGTGTTGGATCGCGATCGTCATTGATCGCGATCTTTACTCCGGTGGATATCCAAAATTTTATTGCTAAGAAGGCTGCGGGATCGGCATCTCGAGTGCGAATCAATCTCATTGCATCTCTATCCAGTATGGTGATTTCGCCCAAATATTTTCTCTCAATATGAGCTTTTCCTAAGATTAATTCTGTATCCGTGAGAACTATCTGACTTCGCGCAGCAACCGCGATAAAGAAAATCAGGGCAGTTGCCGCGATCAATGCAATCAGTGCGCTGGTATTTCCGAGAGCTGCCCAAATCGCAATGACAAGTGATAAAAACATGAAATAGATGAAAGCGAGCACCCAGAGTGGGGGACGTATCACTTCTCTCAATTGCATAAGGTCTAGGCTATCGGGATATTCATCAAGTAGCCTTATCTCATGAGCCGGGTTGCAAGTACTACACCGCCAGATGGCGCGATCATTCCTGAGAGGCATGAACTCTCACCCGCTACCGGTACTCAGATCCCTTCACATTTCGCACATTGTTTTGGTTGCGGAGAATTACATCCAACAGGTTTGCACTTAGTTGCTCATGTTGGTGCAGGTGCTGACATCACTGCAGAATTCACAGTGACAGAAAATCATCAGGGAGCACCTGGCTTAGCTCATGGCGGATTGTTGTCACTCGCCTTCGATGAGGCACTTGGAAAACTTATGTGGCTCTTGCGCGCGCCAGCAGTGACTGCGAGATTAGAAACAGATTTCATTAAACCTGTGCCAATCGGAACCGTGCTTCATATTTCCGCGCGAATTACTGGACAAGTAAATCGCAAAGTTTATTCAGAGGCGGTAGGGCGTTTAGGTGGACCAGAAGGAGATATCGCAGTGCGAGCAGCAGCACTTTTTGTTATCGTGCCAATGAAACACTTTTTAGAGAATGCGCCGGCAGATTACATGGAGGCGCTTCGCAAGAATCCTCACCTACTTACCTTTGTTGATCCAGAATTTGATATCAATCCATGAGTTCATTTAACGTTCTTATCAAGCGTCTGGATCCCGATCTGCCGCTTCCGAAGTACTCACAAGGTGGAGATGCTGGAGCAGATATCGTCTCGCGAATAGATATCACCTTAAAACCAGGGGAGCGAGCTTTGGTACCAACTGGCATTTCAATTGCTTTACCGGATGGATATGTTGCACTTGTGCATCCTCGTTCTGGATTAGCAATCAAACATGGAGTAACGATGGTGAACGCTCCTGGCACAGTGGATGCAGGATTTCGCGGTGAATTGCAATGCATCATGATCAATCACGATCCGAAAGAGAGCATCACTTTTAAACGTGGAGACCGAATCGCACAATTAGTTTTCCAAAAAGTTGAACGAGCTGAATTTATAGAAGTTCAAGAACTGCCAGGATCCGGACGAGGTTCCGATGGATTTGGGTCAACAGGTAGAGCATGAACGAAGATAGAGATAAAGTCCTCGACGCCTTCGGTGGCAAAAAGGGACTCATTGATTCTGGAATTCCATCCATCGTCTTTCTCATTGTTTTCAACGTGCAAAAAGATCTCCAGAACGCACTGATTGCAGCTATATCGGTCTCAGCAGTGCTCACAATTATTCGCTTGATTAAACGAGACACAATCCAGCATGCCATGAGCGGATTTATTGGAATTCTAATATGCGCGTGGTTTGCAAATAGAACCGGCAATCCATCAGATTTATATATTCCAAAACTACTGACAAATTTGGGATATGGAACTGTGTATCTGATTGCAAATCTTGCTGGATGGCCGATTCTTGGTCTGATGTTGGGGCCAATCCTCGGCGAGAATCTATTGTGGAGAAACCACCCAGAACGCAAAAAAGTTTATATCCAAGCGGGATGGCTATGGGTTGGAATGTTCTTTACTCGCATTGCTGTGCAGTACCCAATTTATCGAAGTGGAAATGTAAATCTCTTAGGAACCGTAAATTTGGCGATG
Source organism: Actinomycetota bacterium (assembly GCA_009705185.1). GTDB lineage: Bacteria > Actinomycetota > Actinomycetes > Nanopelagicales > Nanopelagicaceae > Planktophila. Next base: position 14,746 of record WLCS01000004.1, on the reverse strand, counting down.
GGATACCCATTCTTCTTGGCTACTGCTTATGGTTCTTGGCTAATTATTCGTCGCGTTCCAAGCATCAAAGCCTAGAAAATCGCTTAAGAACGAGCGATAAAGCAGTCTTTAATTTTATCTTCAGCTGCAGCCGATGCGACAAAAAGAAGTTCGTCTCCGGCAATAAACAAATCACTTGGAGCCGGGGCAATGACTCTGCCATCTCGGACAATTGCTGCAAGAGATGCATCATCAGGCAGTGAAACTTCTTCTACAGTTTTTCCAATACAAATTGAAGAATCTGGAAGGGTGATTTCAACAAGATTTGCTTGGCCTTTTCTAAATGAGAAGAGTCGTACAACATCTCCCACACTGACAGCTTCTTCGACAAGGGCTGCAATAATTCTTGGTGTTGATACAGCGACATCTACACCCCAAGATTGATCAAAGAGCCATTCATTTTTTGGATGATTGATTCGCGCAACAACGCGAGGAACGCCGTATTCAGTTTTTCCAAGTAATGAAGCAACAAGATTCACTTTGTCATCTCCAGTAGCTGCAACGAGAACCTGACATTTATTGAGTTCTGCCTTATCCAACGATGCAATTTCGCAAGCATCGGCCATCAACCACTCTGCATCGGGCACAGAATCAATCTTGAGAGCTTTTGGATCGCGGTCGATCAAAAGTACTTGGTGTCCGTTGTCCAAAAGTTCGCGCGCGATAGCACGACCCACATTTCCTGCACCCGCAATTGCAATTCTCATGGCTTATTCACCGGGTCCCGAAGTCAGAACTTGTTCTGCGATTGCAAGTTTGTCATCGCGAATAGTCATATGTACTAAATCTCCATCTTGCAAAACAGTGTGGGCTTCAGGAATAAGTCCTTCACCTAAGCGCGTAAGAAAGGCAACGCGGGACTCTGTTGCAGATTCAAGCTCTGAGATGGGACGCCCATACCAATCAACGTGAGGGTGAACTTCTAATAGCTGAACAGTTCCAGTTGCATCTCGCCACTCAGATCGCGCACCACCCGGTGCGATGCGACGCAAGATTTGATCTGTTGCCCAAATTACTGTCGCAACTGTTGGAATACCAAGACGCTGATAAATTTCCGCGCGGCCTGGATCATAAATACGGGCTACAACATTTGTGACGCCATAACTTTCGCGAGCTACACGAGCTGCGAGAATATTTGAATTATCTCCATTACTTACAGCAGCAAATGCCTGTGCGCCTTCGATGCCAGCTTCAAGCAATGTATCTCTATCAAAACCAACACCTACAACTGTGCGGCCTTTGAAATCAGGCCCCAATCTGCGGAAAGCCTCTTTTGATTGGTCGATGATTGCTACAGAATGACCGGCTGCTTCAAGCTCGGCGGCCAGTGATGAACCAACTCGACCGCAACCCATGATGACTACGTGCACGGGACTAACTTACTACTCTGCGGGAAAATTATCTCGACTACGCTTGGGATATGACACGTTCTCAAAGAACAACCCTTGAAGTTGGCGCGAGAATTAGGGTCTCCATCGAGAAAATCGCCCATGGTGGCCACTTTATTGCTCGACATGAAGGTGCAGTGATTTTTGTGCGCCACGGGATTCCTGGCGAAGAAGTTCTTATTGAGATCACAAGCGTTGGATCAAGCTTTAATCGCGCAGATGTTGTTGAGATTTTTTCGCCATCAAGTGACCGAGTTTCAGCTCCGTGCAGATATGCCCATCGAAGCGGGTGTGGTGGATGCGATTTTCAACATATCAGCGCACAGCGCCAACGTGATTTAAAGAGCGAAGTTATTAAGGAACAATTTAGCCGTATAGCTAAAATGGAAATTGATGTTGATGTTGAAGAGGTTTCCCAATCACTTGGATGGAGAACTCGATGCACCGCAGTAACAAATAAGAGCGGAGCTCTCGGTTTCTACCAGGCTCGCAGTCACAAAGTAATTCCAGTTGATGACTGTCGGATTCTTTCGCCAGATATGAAATTCTCAGAACTGGCACGTGCGGGGGCGAAAGGCGATCAAAGAATTGAAATTTCAATATCTAATACAGGCCAGAGAAGTATTGCAACCGCAAATTCACGCGACGAATCTCCTATGCGATTAACAGATGGCCCTGACATCGCACATTACATAGTGGGAGATAAAACTTTCGAAGTATCCCAAAAATCTTTCTGGCAAAGTCATAAAGATGCTCCCCGAATTCTCAGTGAAGCAGTTGTCCAATTCCTGCAGCCTCAAATGGGAGATCACGTTCTCGATCTCTATGGGGGAGTTGGGCTTTTTACTGGAGCAATCCTTCCTCTCGTTGGAGAGAGTGGGCACGTCGATATTGTTGAAGGAAGTAAATCCGCCACTGCGGATGCTTCACGAAATTTTGCCAACAACAGCAATGTGGGAATCGTTACTGCAGATGTTGCAAAAGCAATTACGCGTTTTCCGCGCGCCGATGTAGTTGTACTTGATCCTCCGCGAGAAGGAGCTGGCAAAGATGTAATCGCAGAACTTTCTCGCATCGCTGCTCGTGCGGTTGTGTACGTGGCCTGCGACCCGGCAGCGCTAGCCAGAGATGCCGGATACTTCCGTGACTACGGTTACGAAATGGCAGAGATACGGGCCTTTGATCTCTTTCCTATGACTCATCACATCGAATGTGTTGCCAAATTTGTGCCTCTTAAGGTATCTTGACGTCAAGATAAATTTACTGAAAGAGAAATACTGATGAGCAAGAATTCACTTGGCACAAAGAAGAATCTCAACGTCGCTGGTAAAGATTTTGAAATTTTTGATATCTCATCAGTCGAAGGTGCATCTAATCTTCCATTCTCACTCAAGGTATTGCTAGAAAATCTTCTCAGAACTGAAGACGGTGCAAACATCACCGCGGATCACATCAAAGCTCTTGCTCAGTGGGATCCATCAATCGAACCAGATACTGAAATTCAATTCACACCTGCACGCGTAGTGATGCAGGATTTCACAGGAGTGCCGTGCGTTGTAGATCTAGCAACGATGCGTGAAGCAATCGTGGATCTTGGGGGAGACCCAAGCAAGGTAAATCCACTTGCTCCTGCTGAGTTAGTTATCGATCACTCCGTTATCGCAGATGTTTTTGGTACGAAAGACTCATTTGAAAAGAACACAGATATTGAATATGAACGCAATCGTGAGCGTTATCGCTTCCTTCGCTGGGGCCAGGGGGCATTCGATGAATTTAAGGTGGTCCCACCTGGAACTGGAATCGTTCACCAAGTAAATATTGAATATTTGGCTCGCGTTGTCATGACTCGAAACGTCAATGGGGTTCTTCGCGCATACCCAGACACTGTTGTAGGTACAGATTCTCATACAACAATGGTCAATGGACTTGGCGTACTTGGTTGGGGCGTTGGTGGCATTGAGGCAGAAGCAGCTCTACTCGGACAGCCGGTATCGATGCTTATTCCACGCGTCGTTGGATTTAAATTATCTGGCGAACTCCCTGTCGGAACAACAGCAACTGATATGGCGCTGACAATCACAGAGATGCTTCGTAAGCATGGTGTTGTTGGAAAATTTGTTGAGTTCTACGGACCTGGCGTTGTATCTGTGCCAATGGCAAATAGAACAACGATCGGAAACATGTCACCTGAATACGGCTCTACATGCGCCATCTTCCCAATCGATGAAGAAACACTCCGCTACTTAAGACTTACCGGCAGAAGTGATGACCAAGTCGCACTTGTTGAGCAATATGCAAAAGCACAAGGTATGTGGCACGACCCATCTGTATCCCCACGTTTTTCTGAACACATCGAACTCGATCTTGCGACAGTCGTGTCATCTATTGCTGGACCTAAGCGTCCGCAAGATCGCATCTCTCTTACCGCTTCGAAATCTTCATTTGAAAAGGTATTGCCAACTTACTTCTCTGATAAAACTGGAAAAGACGCTTATCCGGTGCATGTGGGATCAAATGCGACAACAATCAAGAATGGCGATGTAGTTATTGCATCCATTACGTCTTGTACTAATACTTCAAATCCATCGGTGATGATTGGCGCAGCTCTGCTTGCAAAGAAAGCGGTAGAAAAAGGGCTGACATCAAAGCCTTGGGTGAAAACCACGCTTGCACCAGGATCAAAAGTTGTCACCGATTACTACGATCGCGCCAACCTCACTCAATATATGGAAGCACTTGGTTTTAACCTCGTCGGATATGGCTGTGTTACGTGTATTGGTAACTCAGGTCCACTTCCAATCGAAATCAGCAAAGCAGTGAACGAGAATGATTTAGCCGTGACCGCAGTACTTTCAGGAAATAGAAACTTTGAAGGTCGTATTAGTCCAGATGTGAAAATGAATTATCTTGCATCTCCACCGCTAGTAGTCGCTTACGCCTTGGCCGGAACCATGAATCATGATTTCGAAAAGGATTCACTCGGTAATGATAAAGATGGCAATCCAGTTCTACTCAAAGATATTTGGCCTTCTGCTCAAGAAATCCAGAGCGTTATTGACTCTTCTATCTCTTCTGAAATGTTTAAGAAGGATTACGCATCCGTCTTTGACGGTGATCATCGCTGGAAGTCACTTGATACACCGACAGGAAAGACTTTCGATTGGGATCCTCAATCAACATATGTTCGCAAACCACCTTACTTCGAAGGCATGCCGGCAGAACCTAAGCCAGTGACAGATATTGCTGGTGCTCGAGTTTTGGCGATTCTGGGCGACTCTGTAACAACAGATCACATTTCACCGGCTGGAAATATCAAAGCAGATTCACCAGCTGGTAAGTATCTTGAAGCGCACGGTGTAGACCGTAAAGATTTCAACTCATACGGTTCGCGTCGAGGAAATCACGAAGTAATGATTCGCGGAACTTTTGCAAATATTCGCTTAAAGAATCTCTTGCTCGATGGCGTAGAAGGCGGATTCACTCGTAACTTCCTAGACAATGGAAATCAGTCAACTATTTACGATGCATCAGTTGCGTATCAAGAAGCCGGCGTGGGTCTAGTAATTCTTGCAGGAAAAGAATACGGCTCTGGCTCTTCTCGTGACTGGGCAGCAAAAGGAACAGCTCTTCTCGGAGTTCGCGCAGTAATTGCTGAAAGTTTCGAACGCATTCACCGTTCTAACTTAATTGGAATGGGAGTTCTTCCGCTTCAATTTATTAATGGCGAAAATGCACAGTCACTTGGAATCAAGGGCGATGCGGTATTTACAATCTCTGGAGTCACTGCCCTCAATAACGGCGAAATTCCACGCGAAGTTACTGTCACTGCAGGGGAGAAAACCTTCACAGCCAAGGTACGAATCGATACTCCTGGCGAGGCCGATTACTATCGCCACGGCGGAATCATGCAGTACGTACTGCGTCAGCTTCGCGGCTAATCTAGACTGAGCAGATGCTTGAATCGATAAAGGGTCCCTCGGATCTCCGCGGGCTCTCTTATGAACAGCTCGCCGAACTCAGTGATGAGATTCGTCAGTTTCTGATTACAAAAGTATCTAAAACTGGTGGCCACTTGGGTCCAAATTTAGGCGTTGTTGAACTCACGATTGCGATTCACAGAACTTTTGATTCACCTAAAGATGTTGTTCTCTTTGATACTGGCCATCAATCTTATGTTCATAAAATAATTACAGGACGTGCAGATCAGTTTGACGGATTGCGTCAACGCGGTGGAATTGCGGGTTATCCAAATCGTGGTGAGAGTGACCATGATGTAATCGAGAACTCACATGCATCGACTGCTCTTTCATGGGGAGATGGAATTTCACGTGGTTTCTCAATTACTGGCCAATCCGATCGTCATGTGGTTGTCGTAGTTGGAGACGGGGCACTTACTGGCGGAATGTCATGGGAAGCTCTCAATAATATTGCAGCTGCTAGTGATAGAAATTTAGTCATTGTTGTCAATGACAACGAACGCTCTTACTCACCGACTATTGGTGGACTTGCAACTTATCTTTCTACTCTTCGAGTCACTCGTGGTTATGAAAGATTCCTCGACTGGGGCAAAGAAATTCTTTCGCACACGCCAGTGGTGGGAGCTCCTATTTATGAGACTTTGCACGGAATGAAAAAGGGAATTAAGGACATTGTTGCGCCACAGGGAATGTTTGAAGATTTAGGTTTGAAATATGTCGGCCCTATTGATGGTCATGATGTTGCAGCAATGGAGCGCGCACTCGAGCAAGCAAAAGAATTTGGCGAGCCCGTCTTAGTTCACGTCATTACAGAAAAAGGCAAAGGTCATCAGCCAGCAGTTGCAGATGAAGCCGAGAAGTTCCACGCTGTTGGAATCGTAGATCCTGAAACTGGTACGCCGCTTTCTAAATCTTCGACCAGCTGGACCAATGTTTTCTCAGAAGAGTTACTTGCAATCGGTAAAGAACGTAAAGATGTGGTGGCAATTACCGCAGCGATGCTTGGACCAACCGGACTAGATAAATTTCAAGAAGCATTTCCAGAGCGTACGATTGACGTTGGAATTGCCGAACAGCATGCCGTAACAAGCGCAGCCGGACTCGCATTTACTGGCCTTCACCCAGTTATTGCCGTGTATTCATCATTTCTTAATCGTGCTTTTGATCAACTGCTTCTCGATGTTGCACTTCACAAGGCAGGCGTTACTTTCGTACTAGATCGCGCCGGCATCACAGGTGATGACGGACCTTCACATCATGGGATTTGGGATCTAGCTGTAACAGGAATCGTGCCAACAATGCGAGTTGCAGCCCCTCGAGATTCTGCTCGTTTGCGTGAAACTCTTCGCGAAGCTCTAGATGTCAATGATGCGCCAACCGCTGTGCGTTTTCCAAAAGGTGCAGTACAAAGTGATATTCCGGCATTTGAACGCCGTGATGGAATCGATGTTCTCTATCGCGGAGAAAGTGCAGATGTTTTGCTCGTCAGCATTGGTTCAATGGCAGCGATTGCAGTTGAAGCTGCATCACAGGCTTACCGCGAAGGTGTGGGAGTGACGGTGATTGATCCACGATGGGTGAAGCCTTTGCCAGATTCTCTGATTGCAATGGCACGTCGATACAAGAGTGTTGTAGTACTAGAAGATGGAATCAAGCACGGTGGTATCGCAAGTTCGATGTCAGAGATGTTCCGTGATGCTGGAGTAAACGTTGCGATTCATAGCATTGGTATTCCATTGGAATTCATCGAACATTCTAAGCGCTCAGAAATTCTTGAAGATTTAGGAATTACTGCACAGAAGATTTCACGCGATATTGTCGAGTGGAACTCTACTGTGGAAGAGATGCAATTCCCGGAGCATGAAAACGCTGACCGCAAACAGACTCGCTAATTCCTTCGCGATCTAAGAACGGCAGAATTCCACCTAAGTGCATTGGCCATCCGGCACCCATCAACATGCAGAGATCAATTTCTGCCGGAGTTGAAACAACACCTTCATCGAGCATCATGCGAGCTTCTTCAGCTAACGCTTTCAAAGCGCGCTCACGAACTTGTTCGGCAGTCGATGGAGTAGTTCCTTTGTGAATCAAGGCAACAGCTGCAGGATTGGCGCTATAAGTTCCATCCTCATTACGAATATAGAAAGTCTTTACGCCTTCCTTGACCATGGCTTGCATGGTTGGAGAAATACGATATCGAGGCCCTAGATTTGCGTTGAGAGTTTCAGAAACGTGTAGTGCAACGCCTGGGCCAACAAGCCCAAGTAGTTCAAATGGTGACATTGGGAATCCGATGCTGCGCATTGCATTATCTGCTACTTGTGGATCAGTGCCTTCATCAACTGCGTCAGTAATTTCGCCCATGAAGCGAGTGAGTAAGCGATTGACCACAAACCCAGGAGCATCTTTACAGATGATCATGGTCTTTTTAAGTTCCTTGCCAATATTTACAGCAGTTGCAGTAGTCGCATCATCAGTTTTTGAAGTTCTAGCAACTTCAAGCAGTGGCATGACTGCTACTGGATTAAAGAAGTGGAACCCGACAACTCGTTCTGGATGTTCCAACCCTTGACTCATCTTCTCGACAGAGAGTGAAGAGGTATTTGTCGCAAGTACGCACTCTGGGCCGACAATTTTTTCAAGTTTCTTAAAGAGCTCCTGCTTGAGAGAGAGTTCTTCGAAAATCGCTTCGATGACAAAATCGCAACCTGCAAAGACACCTTGGTCACTTGAGCCGCTGATAAGCAGTGCCAAACGACCGGCAGATTCAGCACTCATCCGTTTTTTCTCAACGAGTTTCGAAAGTTCATTCTTTACCCAAGCGACACCTTTGTCAGCTCGTTCTTGATCAATGTCAGTCATGACAACGGGACATTTAAGATTTCGCAGAAGTAGCAACGCTAACTGTGAAGCCATCAGTCCTGCACCTACTACGCCAACTCGCGCAACTTTGCGTCCAAGTGCCGGCTTTGGTGCACCTTCGACTTTCTTACGCTTCTTTTGAATGACATTAAATGCATATAAAGATGCGCGAAGTGGATCTGACATTGTCAGATCTGCAAGAGTTGCATCTTCTGCATCAAAACCTTGTCCTCGAGTATTGCCCTTGGCTGCTGCAATAAGTTCGAGAGCTTTCATGGGTGAGGCAATCTCTGCGCCTCCATATTTCTTCAAGGCAGCAGCGCGACCGGCAGCTAAAGCAGCATCCCACGCAGGATCGGTTGAATAATCTTTGCGTTCGATTTTTGTAGAACCCTTAAGAATTGATGCAGCAAATCCAACTGATTTTTCAAGGAAATCAGCAGGTTCATACACTGCATCGACAACGCCTAGAGCAAGCGCGTCTTTAGATTTCATCATCGTGTTGTTATTAAGTGAATTTCCAATGATCACTTGCACGGCGCGTTCTGGTCCGATCAACTTAGGCAAAATAGTTGCGCCACCCCACCCAGGAACTAGTCCCAGGAAAACTTCTGGAAGTGCGGTAAATGCAGTCGATGCCAAAGTGCGGTAGTTGCAGTGAAGACCAATTTCTAATCCGCCACCGAGTGCTAACCCATTAATGAATGCAAAAGTTGGAATCCCGGATTCATCTAGTCGGCGGAAAACGTCATGTCCAAGCTTTCCAATTGCTACTGCTTGCTCGCGCTTATTAAGAAATGACAAGGCAGAGAGATCGGCTCCTGCGGCAAAGATGAAGGGCTTTCCAGTGACAGCAATGGCTGCTGGCTTACGGGAAATTGCATCAGTAATTGCAGCATCGAGTTCGAGAAGTGATTGCGGCCCAAGAGTATTTGGACGAGTGTGATCAAGTCCGTTATCAAGAGTGATGAGAACGAGATTGCCAGAAAATCCAAATGGCGAAAGATCGACATCGCGTGCAAGGGCGTGGGTAATTACTTCTTCAGGTGCACCTTCAGGAAGAGTGATCGCTGTTGCCATTATTTTGAACCTCCTGTGCTAGTTGCACCAACAAAATGTGGATTCTCCCAAATTACTGTGCCACCCATACCAAGACCGATGCACATTGTTGTGATGCCGTAGCGGACATCTTTCTTCTCTTCAAAAGTACGCGCTAAATTAAGCATGAGACGAACGCCAGAAGATGCAAGGGGATGGCCGACTGCGATTGCGCCACCGTAAGGATTCACTCGTGGATCATCGTCTGCGATTCCAAAGTGATCAAGAAATGCTAAAACTTGAACTGCAAATGCTTCGTTGATTTCAAATGCGCCAATGTCTTCGATGGAAAGCCCTGCTTTTGTTAGCGCTTTAATCGTTGCAGGAACAGGACCGTAACCCATAACTTCTGGTTCTACGCCAGCAAATGCAAATGTGACAAGACGTGCTTTGATAGTTAAACCAAGTTCTTTTGCTTTATCTTCGCTAGCAAGCAGCGCCGCTGTTGCACCGTCATTGAGACCAGAAGAATTTCCTGCAGTGACACGTCCGGCGGGACGAAACGGAGTTTTTAATCCGGCAAGACCCTCCATTGTGGTTGTTGGTCGTGGAGCTTCATCGACAGTTGCAATTGACCATCCAAGTTCGGCAGTGCGTGCAGCAGTTGGAATCAGATCTCGCTGAATCTTTCCATCTGCATATGCCTTTGCAGTTTTCACCTGTGAGTTCAACGCATATTGATCTGCGCGCTCTTTTGTCAGTTGCGGAAATCTGTCATGCAATCTCTCAGCAGTTGCGCCCATTGCAAGTGCATCTTGTTCAACTAATTTTTCTGCTAAATATCGAGGATTAGGATCCATGAGTTCGCCCATTGGGTGATTGCCCATATGTTCTACGCCGCCAGCAATTGCGATATCAATGGCGCCCATTGCGATTGCACCGGCAACAGTTGTTGTCGCAGTAAGTGCGCCCGCACACCAACGATCGATTGAATATCCAGGAACAGTCTTTGGAAGACCAGCAAGCAACGTCGCACTGCGACCGATGTTCATACCTTGATCACCAGTTTGTGTTGCAGCTGCTATTGCCACATCATCGATATCTGCAGGGGAGACCAGTGGATTGCGCTCCAATAGACCACGCATCGCTCGAACCATGAGGTCATCTGCGCGAGTGCCCGAATACATGCTTCCGGCTTTTCCAAATGGAGTACGAACAGCATCTACGAGGACTACGTTACGAATCTGGGCGGACATAGAACTTCCTTTGCCTGGTGAGTGTGGCCAGTGGTGAGTGTGGCCAGTGGTGATGCCAGTAGGTTACTCGCCAGTAGGGCAAAGCGCTAGAACCAGGATGAAGTGCTAGAACTCGTAATTACGCGTGCGCAGGAGCCTTTACTTGCTTGGCAGGCATCAAGTAAGCGCTTAGTGTCAGAGCTAAGTATGAAAGCCATCCAGCAAGTTGGAGCCATGATGTTGTTGTATCAAAGCCAATCGTTCCGGCAAGAATGCCCGCGATCAATGAATCCTTTGGCATCCAAGAAGTGATGTCCCAGACGAATGCATCAGGTGCTGGAAGTATGCCGAACTCTTGGTACTCGTGAATTCCGTATGAAAGAACTCCGGCGGCAACAACGATCAGCGCCACACCTGAATATGTGAAGAATTTTCCAAGGTTAATTTTAATTGCACTTCTGTAAATTCCAATTCCTAGTGCAACTGCTATTCCTAGACCCAGGATTAATCCAAGAGTTGCAGTAGAGACAGCGCCGACTGTTTGGAAATTTGTATACAAGAAAAGTGAAGTTTCTAGACCTTCGCGCGCAACAGCGAAAAACGACGCCAGGGCAAGGGCTACAGGGCCTGCGATGACTGCTGATTCAGCCTTTGTGTGAAGTTCTGCGCGTAGTCCGCGAGCAGTGCGCTGCATCCAGAAGACCATCCATGTTACGAAACCGACTGCGATAAATGATGTTGTTCCGGCAAAGAGTTCTTCTCCACGGGGGGAGAGCTCTGCAGATGTGTAAGAAAGGAATGCTCCAAAAGCGAGGCTCGCAACGATTGCGATTGTCACGCCAGTCCATAGCGCTCGCAGGTGATGTCTGCGCTCTGTCTTAACCAAATAAGCGACAAGGATTCCGACAATGAGTGCAGCCTCTAAGCCCTCACGTAGGGCAATCACGAATGTACTGAGCATGAATGCAGAGTAATTCAGAGGCTGTATTTACGCAACTCATATGTTGCGTAATTCGTCACTCTTCGGCAGGGGCCTCGGCAGGCTCGGGCAGTTCAAGAGGTTCGCTCTGCAGGAGGGCTAATTCCAAGATGGGAGCGGCAATCGCGGCCTGCCAGCGCCGGGCGCCCAAGGCAATGAGCGCGTTTTCTACTCCAGAACCATCGGTGGGAGGCGCCCAGCAAATACGCCTGACCAGTTCAGGGCTGATCAGATTCTCAAGAGGGATGGAAAGCTCTTCGGCGCGTGTGGATAAATTAAAACGGGCGTGCGAGAGAGGGGCGTACTTTTCTGGAAACTTATCTCGCCAAATCTTGATTGCGGGAAGTGCGTCACTCTTCATTCGGACTTCAGGCAATTGATCATCAGGCAGAGCTAAAGCAAGTGCGATGTTCTGAATCCATATCTCTGAATTTTCCAACCATCGCGCTCGCAACCCAATAGGCCTCAATATTTTTTCAAGGTGCTTGCGATTTAATATTGGAGCGCTCTCACTCGCTGTCGCTAGTTCACTGATTGCAATATCTGAAAGTAGGCGACCAGGGGCAATATCTATCTCGCGAGCTAACTCATTTCGCACTTGCCACAATTGCCTGACAACTGCCAACTGTGTTCGCTTCTTAATCTTGTGCATCCCTGACGTTCTGCGCCATGGGTCTACTCGAGGTGGTGATGGGGGAGCTGCAATGATTGCCGCAAAATCTTCTTCTGCCCAATGCCATTTATCCGCCGCGCGAAGTAGCTCTTCGACTCTATTTCGAAGCTCAATTAAAAGCTCAACATCGAGTGCTGCGTAGTTAAGCCAATCTTGTGGAAGCGGGCGCGTAGACCAATCTGCTGCGGAATGTTCTTTTGCGAGCGAGACTCCCATGAGGGATTCTAGGAGGGCGCCAAGTCCTACTCGTGGAAGTCCAGCAATTCTTCCTCCAAGTTCTGTATCAAAAAGTATTTGTGGATTTATTCCGAGTTCGCGCAAACATGGCAAGTCTTGTGTACTGGCATGCAGAATTACTTCTTCATGAGCAATCATCTCGTTGAGACGAAGAAAACATGGGTGGTGAGGTCCAAATGGAATTGGATCAATCAGATGAAGACCGCCGCCTTCTCGCTTTATCTGAATCAGATATGCGCGAGAGCTGTATTTGAATCCGGATGCACGTTCTGCATCAAATGCGTAAGGGCCACTGCCTTTTTCTAGCGCGTCGAGTGCTGCATCAAAAGCAGATTGCGAATCAATGACATCAGGAACTCCATGTTCAGGTTTCAGTAGTGGAGTTGGCTGGGGAAGTTCTTGGTCAACCACGGCGACGTGCAAAACCGATGGTAGCGACACCATCTGGAAGTGGCGGCAGTCCAGCGACTTCTGTCATGAGATTGCACCACGCTTGTACATGAGAAAACATATCTTCGACAGAAGAGATGATTGGTGTCCATGATGCACGGATTTCAATTTCAGATTCATCGTTGCGTGGAGAGAGCTTGCCAAATGAAGCGCTGGAAACTCGTGTCACGGTTCCACTTGGTGCGTTAAATTCAGCGCCAGTAGTTTGCAATGAATCTAGTAACCAATTCCAACCTACTTCAGGAAGTAGCGGATCTTCCTGCATTTCACTTTCTACATCTGCACGCATAAATGTGACGCAACGATATTCACCTTCCCAGGTGTCTTGACCGCCTGGTTCGTGCAATAGTACAAATCGGCCGGAAGCAATTTCATCTTCAGAATCACCTTGAAGTCCATTGGAAATATCTGCGGTAAATGCAAAGGAATGTGCAGCTAATTTCTGCGGCGCAGGTACTTCTTCAAGAATTATCTCTGGACGTGGTGTGAAGGTGCGCAGAAGTTCAACCATTTCATTAAAAGAAAGTGTTGATTTCACTGGTTGATTCTAAAGTTGAAGTCGCGATTTCGGCGGGAGGCTGCGCGCATTCGCGGGTAGAGTCTGCGCTTATGGCAAGCGTATTGGCACTTTTATCGAGTCTTCTCTGGGGAAGCGCCGATTATCAAGCCGGAATCTTGAGTAAGAGATTTCCTGCCATTGCCGTTCTTGCTCTCAGTCAGGCAATTGGATTTTTAACGGGTGCATCTCTTGCGATTGCGAGTGGTGCATGGCATGCAGAAGCATTTGGTGAAAACGGATATTTATTTCCAGGAATGCTTGCAGGAATTGCTGGTTTCCTCGGTCTCATTTCTCTTTACGCTGCACTCTCAACAGGTCGCATGGGAGTTGTCTCTCCAATCAGTTCACTGAGTGCATTGATTCCATTGGGGTATGCACTTTTTATTAAAGGTGATCAACTCTCTCTGATTCTTAGTATCGGTGTTATCTGCGCGATGCTCGGAGGTTTCCTTGCAAGTGGTCCGGAAGTGTCACAAGGCCTGCCACTTAAACCAGTTGCGTTAGCACTCAGCGCTGCATTTTTCTTTGGAGTTGCACTTGTCTGTATGGCGATGGGTTCCGAAAGCAGTGCTTTGATGACAATGACAACCATGCGCACAACCACACTCATTATTGGAATTGCGCTCTTTGTTAAGTTTCGACATATCGGCGGCCTGGGAAGAAAAGAATTTCCTATGCTGCTCTTTATCGGCGTCGCAGATTTTGCAGCAAACTTGCTTTTAGGTGTAGCTACAACGAAGGGGTTGGTCTCTTTGGCAATGGTTCTTGGATCTCTCTACCCCATTGCGACTGCGCTCCTGGCATATAAATTCCTGCACGAAAGACTGCATCGCGTGCAGTATGTGGGAATCTTCTTCGCGATCGTCGGCGTGAGTTTGATTTCAGCTTTCTAAATAACTATTTCTTCGCCGAAATCATTCGAGTTCCTTCATGGACTTCTTCGCTCTTGGAAGCGAAGTGACTCAATAGCTCGTTAATATCTATTTTGTCTTCACCTCCTGACGCTTCAGTAATACTCAGTTCTAATTCATCAATTCTGCCGGCCCTCAGCAATTCATTGATAATGGAAATTCCCGCTTCGATATGAATTCTCGGACCAAACATGTCTATCGCTTTATCCAGCGCTTTTGTAGCGGATAAGTTCCAACAATGCGCCAAACGATTATCTGCCAACGGATTGATCAGCGCACGGGAAATAACTACAACAGGAACTGGAGTGCGATGGTATGGCTCAGTGCGCGCTGTGTTTCCGCCAATGATGATGCAATCTGCTAATCGACGACGTTGCAAGAATTTTGTGCGATCAATT
>WLCS01000039.1 GCA_009705185.1 Actinomycetota bacterium | reverse complement strand
TCCCAGTCAACAAAAGTGACGGCGATTCCATGTGCGCCAGCGCGTGCAGTACGTCCAATGCGGTGCACATAAGTTTTCTCATCTTCAGGGCATTGATAGTTAATAACGTGAGTAATTCCATCGATATCGATTCCGCGTGCGGCGACATCGGTTGCAATAAGAACATCGGACTTTCCTGCTTTGAAATCATTGAGAGCTTTTTCGCGAGCAGACTGTCCAAGATCGCCGTGAATTGTTGCAGCACGGAATCCGCGTTCAACTAGATCATCAGAAGTTTTCTGGGCGGTTCGCTTTGTACGACAGAAGACAATGGTTGGACCACGGCCATCGGCCTGCAAAATGCGGGCGAGCATCTCGATTTTATCCATCGCATGCGCACGAATGACATGTTGCTCAATCTTTGAAACAACTGCGCCTTCATCTTCGTTATCTTGAGTACGAATATGAACTGGTTGATTCATGAACCTACGAGCCAAAGCAATGATGTCGCCAGGCATAGTTGCTGAAAAAAGCATCGTTTGTTGGCGAGCGGGAGTACTTGTAAAGATTTTTTCTACATCTGGCAAGAAGCCTAAATCAAGCATTTCATCAGCTTCATCTAGAACGACACGTGAGACATTTTTTAACTTGAGTTGTCCTTGGCGATATAGATCGAGAAGTCGACCTGGTGTACCCACAACAATTTCGACTCCGTTTTGCAAAGCTTCAATTTGTGGTTCAAATGCTCGTCCACCGTAGACAGCAAGGGTGCGAATTCCGCGATTAAAAGAGAGTTCTTCAATATCTTTTGTTACTTGCACGCAGAGTTCGCGCGTTGGTACTACAACGAGAACTTGTGGATCACCTTGATGTTCAAGTGATGCCCAATCGGAATCATTTGGTGCAATGACTCTCTCAATGACTGGAATTCCGAAAGCGAGAGTCTTTCCTGTGCCTGTTTTAGCTTGCCCAATGACATCGCCATCGGCGAGAGCAATCGGCATCACCATCTCTTGAATTGGAAACGGTGAAGTAAATCCGTGTTGATTAAGTGCGTCTATTGTCTCTTTACGAAGAGGAAGGTCTGCGAAGGTAAGTGACACTTAGTTGGCACCAAAACCGACGCGACGTTCGGTTGGTTGCCCGATTTCTACGTATCCGATTTTTTCGGCAGGAACAATAATTTCGTGTCCGCGCACATCTGAAAGAACAAGTGGGGTAGATGCAGAAAGAGCGGCAGTTACTGCGGCTCTAATTTCATCAGGTGTGAGAGGGCATTCGAATGAGAGTTCGCTGTTCACGTGTGTGACTGAAATTCGAACTTGTGATGCCTTATCTGATTTCTTTGAGCTCATGGCTCTATCTTAGAGTCAGAGTTCAGTACGGGGAAATCCAGATATTCCACGCCACATGAGGGTTTCAACAAGATCAATAGCCTGCTGGCGAGTGAGTTTTCCATCTCTTTCAAGCCAATGACGAGCAGTGACTTGAACATATCCAATGAGTCCAACACCTAACATCATCGCCTCTTCACGTGGAAGTCCGGTGTCATTTGAAATCACTCCACTGACAGCCGCAGCGCAGTCGTATGTCATTCTATTTAAACGTTCGCGAACTTGTGGTTCCACATTCATATCACTTTCAAAGAGCAATCTAAATGCTTCGCCTTCGTTTTCAATAAAATTGAAGTACGCATCAATAGTTACATGAACGCGCTGCTTATTATCTGGAGTCGATGAGATAGCTTTTTGGAGTTCATAGACCAAGGAATCAATGTGCAGATCAAGAACTGCAAGATATAAATCTAATTTTGAAGGAAAGTGCTGATACAAAACTGGCTTACTTACATTTGCACGATCTGCGATTTCATCCATTGCTGCCGAGTGATATCCGGCTGCTGTGAAAACTTCGAGCGCTGCAGAGAGCAAAATGGCTCTTCGTTCATCACGTGGGAGACGAGATTTGTCTGAACGCGAATTGTTTGCAGGTGCTGTATCTGTACTCATTATGCGCATCGTACAGAATTGGCGGGCAAACTCACAGTACGGCAGAATTGGGATATGAAGACTCCTCCTCTAGTCACACCAGGTCCAGCGCTCACTGTCGATGAAGTTCGTCGATATAGCCGCCACTTGATCATTCCTGATGTAGCTATGGCAGGGCAGCAGCGAATGATGAACGCCAAAGTTCTCTGCGTTGGAGCAGGAGGATTAGGTTCGCCAGCGCTGATGTATTTGGCTGCTGCAGGAATCGGAACTCTCGGAATCGTTGAGTATGACACTGTCGATGAATCCAATTTGCAGCGACAGATTATTCACGGGCAATCAGATATTGGTAAAAGTAAAGCGCAGAGTGCGAAAGAAAAGATTGCTGAAATTAATCCTTACGTAAAAGTCATTACCCATGAAACACGTTTAGATAATTCAAATGTCATGGAGCTCTTTTCGCAATACGACATCATCGTGGATGGAACAGATAACTTTGCAACAAGATATTTAGTCAACGATGCATGTGTACTTTTGAAGAAACCTTATGTGTGGGGTTCCATTTATCGCTTTGATGGACAAGCAAGTGTTTTCTGGGCCGAGTATGGTCCTTGCTATCGATGCCTATATCCAGAACCACCACCTCCAGGAATGGTGCCAAGTTGCGCCGAAGGTGGAGTCCTCGGCGTGCTCTGCGCAACGATTGGATCAATACAAACTACTGAAGCAATTAAAGTTTTGACTGGAATTGGTGAACCTCTCATCGGTTCGCTGATGGTCTATGACGCTTTGGATATGAACTTCAGAAAAATCAAAGTTCGCAAAGATCCGAACTGTCCTCTCTGCAGCGAGAAGCCAACTCAAACTGCGCTGCTACCTGATTACGAAGCATTTTGCGGAACTCTCTCTGAAGCTGCGCAAGAGGCAAGTACAGGCTCAACTATTACCGTGCAAGAACTCAAAGCGAAGATTGATGACAAGGCCGACTTCTACCTCATAGATGTTCGCGAACCAAGCGAGTTTGAAATTGTAAGAATTCCAGAGTCGCATCTGATTCCTAAGCAAGGATTTATTGACGGTTCAGTTCTTGCAACGTTGCCTCAAGATAAGCCAATCATTTTGCATTGCAAGAGTGGCGTGCGATCAGCTGAATGTCTTGCAATTTTAAAGAGTGCTGGTTTTGCAGATGCCTCACACGTTGCAGGCGGAGTCGTTGCCTGGGCAAAACAAATTGACACATCACTTCCGGTTTATTGATGCTCACTAGTTATAAGGGTTACCGGCTTTTGCTGGTACATGCTCATCCTGATGATGAGACGATAAATAATGGAAGCACGATGGCTATGTATTCAGCTCTTGGTGCACACGTAACTCTTATGACATGCACGCGAGGTGAAGAGGGCGAAGTACTTATTGCCGATCTCTCTCACTTGGCGGCATCTGAAACAGATGCACTTGGCGAACATCGCGAAATTGAACTTGCAGATGCAATGAAGGCACTTGGTGTCAATGATTTCCGTTTCCTCGGTGCAGGCGTCAAGAAATATCGCGATAGCGGAATGATGGGAACTCCCCAGAATGAACGTACGGATTGTTTCTGGCAGGCTGATTTTGCAGAGGCAACTGACGCTCTCGTAAAAGTAATTGACGAAGTAAAACCTCACGTCCTCATTACCTACGATGAATTTGGGGGATATGGCCACCCAGATCACATTCAGGCTCACAGGGTTGCAATGGCCGCTGCAGAAAAATCTTCGTGGGATATTTCAAAGATTTACTGGAATGTAATGCCGAAATCTGTCATCCAAGAGGGAATCGATAAGATGAAAGAACTTGGCTCTGATTTTATGGGAGCCGAAAGCGCTGACGACTTACCTTTTGCAAAAGATGATTCATTTGTTCATGCGCTGATTGACGGTGCAGATTATGTTGAACAGAAGATGGATGCGATGCGTGCACATGGCACGCAGATAGCTGTTGACGGTCCTTTCTTCGCACTTTCAAATAACTTAGGACTCCAAATATGGGGCAACGAGTACTACACCTTAGTAAAAGGTCAGAAGAGCGAACCTTTTACTGAAAAAGGATTTGAAAGTGATCTCTTTTCTGGAATTTCTCTCACCCAATGAAATCGCTATTTTCTCTTGTGTTCGGTGCACTTATTGCAATAGGTGCAACATTGATTCATCAGACACTTCCGCCTTTGGGTTTGCTGATTGCACTGAGTGCAACCTTCGCCGCAATCTGGTGGGTGGGTCGCTATTTCGGAAAGAAGAGATTTAAAGTCGTAGCACTCATTGGTTGGCTTGCAGTCATTGTAAAAGCCGGAACATTTGGCGTTGGTCAAGAACTTCTGATTCAGGGAGATAACGCAGGTAGTGCACTATTGCTTGCAGGATTTGTACTGGGAATCGTTGCTGCTGCCGTAAAAGCTTAAATTACTTCCAACGCCAACTTTGCCCAGATGCTCCATCGCTGATTTCAATTCCTAATTCGGCGAGCTGATCACGAAGTGCATCACTTGCACTCCAATTCTTCTCACTTCTTGCTTTCACTCTTTGTGCTAATAGATCTTGAATCTCATCGCTTATTGGTTTGGTTTCAGGTGCCACATCAAGATGTAATCCCAAGACTTGATCGGCATAAAGAAAAATTGCTCGTTTATCTTGCGCCCCGACAGTTGAATCTTTTTCAATTGCGCGCAATCGCAAGATTGCTCGGGGAGTGTCAAGATCCGTTGCTAGCGCATCTGAAATCTCTGCATCAATTTTAAGGTCCATAGAATCACCCCATTGGGCAACAGAGTTCTTCCAGCGACGCACAGTGGAATGAGCAGCATCGAGTGCGGCCCATGTGAGATCCATCTGCGACCTATATCGATTTTCAAGAAAGACCAATCGCAATGCAAGTGGATCAAGTCCACGCGCAATGACATCTTTGAGCAGCACGACATTGCCAGAACTCTTGGACATTTTCTTGCCTTCAAATAAAAGATGCTCTCCATGCACCCAGGTGCGCACTACCTCTTTATGGGTCAATGAATTTGATTGAGCGCGTTCATTTTCGTGATGAGGGAATCGGAGATCTATACCACCAACGTGCACATCGACATGAGCATCAAGTAAATCAATAGACATAGCGCTGCATTCGATATGCCACCCAGGAAATCCAGGACCCCACGGTGAATCCCAAATCATCTGAGTGCGTTCGCCTGCAAGTTTCCAGAGCGCCCAGTCGGCATGAAACTTTTTTCCCCCTTCTTCGGTGTATTCATATCGATGTCCTGGCTTAAGGGCTTCTAATTTATTTCCGCTGATAGCGCCATAACTTTCAAATGATGTGGCATCAAAGTAAACAGAACCGTCACTGCCAACGTATGCCGAATTCGTATCAATTAATTTTTGAATAGATTCGAGCATCGATTTCATATTTTCAGAAGCCCTCGGATAAGCCCTTGCAGGTTGCACATTAAGAAGAGCTAAGTCATCGTGAAAACGTTTTTCAAATTCACGAGCAATGGCGAAAGGATCGACTTTGGTTCGCTGTGATTCTGCAAGTAATTTATCTTCTCC
The DNA here is from genome assembly GCA_009705185.1 of Actinomycetota bacterium. Taxonomy (GTDB): domain Bacteria; phylum Actinomycetota; class Actinomycetes; order Nanopelagicales; family Nanopelagicaceae; genus Planktophila. The sequence continues at coordinate 2,340 of WLCS01000039.1, read as the reverse complement.
TTGAAAATCATCTGCCATATGACCCACATCTGTAATATTTTGAATCAGATCGACATCGAGCCCTTGCAGTTGCAACGTCCGTGAGATGAGATCTGCCAGAAGGAAGGTACGTAGATTTCCGACATGCGCATCTCTATAGACAGTCGGACCGCAGCAGTACATCGTGACAAGCCCTTGGCGTTCACTTATCTCCTGTAATTCACGGGTGCGGGTGTCATACATTGCAAGAGTTCCAGCTTTAGCATCTCGACGATTAAAGACCGGAATGATTCGATATACGGCAATATCTTCTGGGCGAAAATTAATTAATTCTCCGCGACGATTAATCAGGCTTGTCTCACTCTGTAAAACACCGACGATATCCCTGAAGCCACCTTCGTTATCTCGAAGTCGAATGCTGGCTCGCTTACCTATGGCGGCTCGTAAATCCTCGACTGGCACATGCCAACAGTAATCGTGCAATGAGGCTCTTGCAGGGTTAGAATTACCGCCTACCGTTTCAAGCCTTCTGGAGGAATCTCACGTGACTTATGTAATCGCCGAACCTTGCGTTGACGTTAAGGACAAGTCCTGTCGCGAAGAGTGCCCAGTTGATTGCATTTATGACGGTACCCGCATGCTCTACATCCAGCCAGATGAATGCGTTGATTGCGGTGCATGCGAACCAGTCTGCCCAGTTGAAGCAATTTATTATGAAGATGATGTTCCTGGTCAGTGGGATAACTACAAGAAGATCAATACAGAATTTTTCGTAGAGCTCGGTTCACCTGGAGGAGCATCAAAGGTCGGAGAAACAAATACCGACCATGCAGATGTCACTGCTCTTGCGCCAAAAACTTCCTGATTTTCCTTGGGATGCACTTGCTCCCTTTGCAGATAAAGCTCGTGCACATCCTCAGGGCGCAATTGATTTATCAGTTGGCACACCAGTAGACGCAACTCCAGATTTCATTCAAAGCGCGTTAAGCGAATCTTCCAATTCTCCAAGCTATCCACTCACTGCAGGAACTCCTGAACTAAAAGCTGCAATCCATCAGTGGGCAGAAAAAACATTAGGTGCAACTGGAGATTTTTCAGTTCTGCCATTAATCGGATCTAAAGAATTTGTTGCATGGCTTCCCACTTTTCTGGAATCCCAGAAAGTTCTTTATCCCGAAGTTGCATACCCGACATATTTAGTGGGAGCACTTCTTGGACAAAGTGATGCAACGCCAGTTTCACTAGATGCCGCTGCATGGCCAAAAGCAGATTTAGCGTGGGTAAATTCTCCATCGAATCCAACGGGCAGAGTTCACAGTGAAGCAGAGTTCAGAGCAGCAATCGATTGGTCGAGAAAAAACCACTCAGTCGTTGTGTCAGATGAATGCTATTTAGAATTTGGTGATTCAAAGACTCCAACGTCGATCATGAAATACACCGATGGCGATAACACCAATATTTTGGCGGTGCACTCTCTCTCCAAGCGCTCATCGATGGCCGGATATAGAGCAGCATTTATTGTTGGCGACCCGGCTTTGATAGCAAGTATTCTGGAAGTCAGAAAACATGCCGGAATGATGGTGCCTCTTCCTGTACAAAAAGCGATGATTGCCGCTCTTGCAGATGTGAAGCACGTTGAAGTACAGCGAGCTCGTTACAACGCACGACGAGCATCACTTGCACCAGCGTTGATTGAAGCAGGTTTTACTATTGAAAATTCCGAGGCTGGTTTATATATCTGGGCAACTCGCAAGGAGAGCTCATGGGATTCGGTAGCTTGGCTTGCAGAGCTTGGAATCATTGCTACACCAGGTGTTTTCTATGGTGAAAAAGGCGGGCAACATATTCGTATTGCGATGACAGCAACGGATCAAAATATCTCTGATGCTGCCACTCGAATTCGTGCGAAGGTGAGTGCGCGCTAATGGCTGTAGGCATTTTGCTTGTTGGTGGTTTCGGCACACGATTAAAGCCGTTGACCAATGAATCACCAAAACCAATGTTGCCTGTCGCTGGATTGCCAGTCACCGAACATCAAATACTTGCTGCCAAAAAAGCTGGAATCCATACGCTCGTTCTTGCTACCTCGTATTTAGCCGAAGTATTCACGCCTTATTTTGGCGATGGAAGCAAATGGGGAATCAAGATTCTGTACGCAGTTGAAAAAGAGCCTCTAGGTACAGGTGGGGCTATTCGTAATGCAGCAGAGCTACTTGGCAGAGATGAGCCAATCGTAATTTTTAACGGTGATGTTTTAAGTCGCCATTCAATTGCAGACCAAATTAAATTTCACATAGATAAAGGCGCAGATGCAACCTTGCACTTAATTGAGGTAGAAGATGCACGGGCATTTGGCTGCGT
>WLCS01000038.1 GCA_009705185.1 Actinomycetota bacterium | reverse complement strand
TAAGCAACGCACACAGGGATTTGTTCCCACCCTGTAAGAACATCAAGTTTTGTTAAGAAGAAATCTGTTAAGCCATTAACGCGAACTGCGTATCGTGCAATGGGTGCATCGAACCAACCACAACGACGTGCGCGACCAGTTGTGACACCAACCTCGCCACCGATTGTGCGCAGCTTTTCTCCATCTTCATCAAAGAGTTCAGTTGGAAATGGACCCGATCCAACGCGAGTTGTGTAAGCCTTTACGATTCCAATTACTCGATCAATCTTTGTAGGCCCGATTCCAGATCCTGTACATGCTCCACCTGCAGTTGGGTTTGACGATGTAACGAATGGATAAGTTCCGTGATCGACATCAAGAAGAGTTCCTTGAGAACCTTCAAGAAGTACACGCTTTCCAGCTTTCAAAGCGTTATCAAGCAATAGCACTGTGTCTGCAACGTATGGGCGCAAGATTTCTGCGTAACGCAAATACTCTTCAAGAACATCTTCGACTTCAATATCTTTACGATTGAAGACTTTGATTAGTACTTGATTCTTATCGCGAAGCGCTGCTTCTAGCTTCTGGCGAAGAATTGATGGATCAAATAAATCTTGTACTCGAATACCGATTCGATTGATCTTGTCGGCATAAGCAGGGCCAATACCGCGACCAGTTGTGCCAATCTTTGATTTACCTAGGAATCGTTCAGAAACTTTATCGATTGTGCGGTGATACGGAGTAATCAAATGAGCATTCGTTGAAATAACTAACTTGCTGCAATCGATTCCGCGTTCGGTAAGTCCCTTGATTTCTTCAAGTAATACACCAGGATCAATAACAACGCCGTTTGCAATTACAGGGACAACGTTTGGAGAAAGAATTCCGGAAGGAAGTAAGTGAAGTGCGTACTTTTGATCACCGATAACAACAGTGTGTCCCGCGTTATTTCCACCTTGATAGCGAACTACATAATCAACGCGATCACCCAACAAATCGGTAGCTTTACCCTTGCCCTCGTCGCCCCACTGAGCTCCCAGCAGTACTAATGCAGGCATGGATTAAGCCTTTCCGATTCGTAGTGAATTAATTTACTTAAGCAGTGATGTTCCGGTTGAACGAAGATCTTCGCAAGCAACACCCACTCGTGCAGCGATACCTGCTTCAGCAGCTTTACCCCACGCGCGTGGATCGTAAGCCTTCTTATTTCCAACTTCGCCATCAATCTTAAGAACGCCGTCGTAGTTCTTGAACATGTGCTCAACAACTGGACGTGTAAATGCGTACTGAGTATCTGTATCGATATTCATCTTAATCACACCGTAATCAAGTGATTCACGAATCTCTGAAAGAAGTGACCCTGAACCACCGTGGAAAACAAGGTCCATTGGCTTGCTTCCTGCAGGAAGACCAAGCTTCTTTGCAACAGCTTCTTGAAGAGTCTGAAGAATCTTTGGTTGCAAGACAACGTTTCCTGGCTTGTACACGCCGTGAACGTTTCCGAATGTTGCTGCCACCATGTAGCGCGCATTCGCATCTGTACCAAGAGTTTCAATTGTCAGCAGAGCATCTTCTGGAGTTGAGTAAAGCTTCGCATCATGCTTTGCCTCGATGCCATCTTCTTCTCCACCGACCACGCCGATTTCGATTTCGAGAACTGTTCTTGCTGCAACTGACTTATCGAGAAGTTCGCGAGCTACTTTCATGTTCTCTGGCATATCAACCGCAGATCCATCCCACATGTGTGAGTTAAATAGTGGTTGCTTTCCATCTTTAATGCGCTGCGCACCTAGTTCAAGAAGTGGACGCATGAAACCGTCTAGCTTCTCCTTTGGGCAGTGATCTGTATGGATACCAATGTTGACGTTGTAATTCTTTGCAACAACGTGTGCAAATTCTGCGAGCGCTACTGCGCCATCAACCATGTGCTTTACTGTTGAACCAGATGCGTATTCGGCTCCACCCCAAGAGAATTGAATGATTCCATCGGACTCTGCTTCGGCGAATCCACGAATTGCTCCGATGATTGTCTGTGAAGATGAAACGTTGATTGCTGGATAAGCGAAAGAACCTGCCTTAGCGCGGTCCAACATTGCTGCATAAACTTCAGGGGTTGCAATTGGCATCTGATACTCCCAAGTGAGTGACTAGAACTGGTGTAAACGCTCTGACGCACCATTGGGTCTTTGTGAGGCTTACGCCTAATCCAACCACCTACCCCCGCGTAAGAAAAATCGGCGCACGCAGTACGCAGGGGCAAAGCTGGTCGGAGCGAACTATGGGTGGAGGGTTTTCTGCAGAAAGGCAATCAGTCCGGCGATAAGGGCCGGGTTAGCAAGGATCTTGAGCAGGATGGTGATGAATGCAGCAATCGTCATGTCTCTCCTTAAAAGAGAAGTGGGTGAGTGCGAATGATTGGCTTAATCGCGCTGCAAACTCGATGAATAAATGAGTGCTGTTGATAATAAAACTATAGAAAAATCGGTTGACGAACAGTAATCTCGCGCATATGAGCGATAACTCGAATTCAAATCACGATTCCATTGAAAATCTTTCGAGCGAAAATAGAACGTTTGCGCCAACAGCAGAGTTCGCTGCGCAGGCAAATGCCGATGCTTCACTCTATGCGCATGCCGAGCAAGATCGCATTGCATTTTGGGAAGAACAGGCAAGTGCGCTGGTGTGGGAGAAGAAATGGGATAAAGCTCTTGAATGGAACGCACCGTTTGCTCAATGGTTTGTCGGCGGAAAAATAAATGCAACGGTAAGCGCACTTGATCGACATGTAGCCGAGGGACATGGTGGTCGTACCGCCTTCCACTTTGAAGGCGAACCTGGCGATACACGAACAATTTCTTATGCGCAGTTGTTAACAGATGTAAGTAAAGCTGCAAATGCATTAACTGAGATGGGGATTAAATCTGAAGATCGTGTGGCTATTTATATGCCGCTGATTCCAGAAGCTGTTGTTGCAATGCTTGCATGCGCACGTATTGGCGCAATTCACTCTGTGGTTTTTGGTGGATTCTCTGCAGATGCGCTTCTCTCTCGAATTCAAGATGCTGATGCAACGTTGGTCATTACTGCAGACGGAGGATTCAGAAAGGGTGCAGCTTTTGCGCTCAAGCCTGCAGTTGATGAAGCACTCAAAGGTTCTACCAATGTTTCACAAGTATTAGTTGTAAAGCGCACTGGTCAAGAAACTGCGTGGGTCGAAGGAAGAGATATCTGGTGGCACGACATCGTTGATCGCCAAAGTTCTACACATACTCCTGAATTCTTCGAGAGCGAACACCCGCTATTTATTTTGTACACCTCTGGAACTACTGCGAAACCAAAAGGAATTTTTCACACAACTGGTGGCTACCTCACTCAGGTGGCGTATACACATAAAGTTGTATTCGACATAAAGCCAAGAACCGATGTGTACTGGTGCACCGCAGATGTTGGCTGGATTACTGGCCACTCATACATGGTTTACGGACCGCTGATAAATGGTGCAACACAAGTTATCTACGAAGGCACACCTGATAGCCCCCACAAGGGACGCATGTTTGAGATCATCGAAAAATACGGCGTAACAATTTTGTACACCGCACCTACCTTGATTCGCACATGGATGAAATGGGGAGATGAATTTCCAAATAAATACAATCTCTCAACGCTGCGCTTGCTTGGCTCTGTTGGTGAACCAATTAACCCAGAAGCATGGATTTGGTATCGCCATGTAATTGGCGGTGGAAATTGTCCGATTGTTGATACCTGGTGGCAGACAGAAACTGGGGCAATCATGATTTCTCCATTGCCTGGAGTCACTGCAACTAAACCAGGGTCTGCAATGCGACCAATTCCTGGCATCAGTGCAAAAGTAGTTGATGACAATGGTGTTCCTGTTCCAAATGGTCACGGCGGTTATTTGATTCTTGACCAACCATGGCCATCAATGTTGCGTGGCGTGTGGGGAGAGACCGAACGCTATAAAGAAACTTATTGGTCACGCTTTGACGGAATTTACTTTGCAGGTGATGGCGCAAAGTTAGATGAAGACGGCGCAATCTGGTTACTTGGTCGCGTTGATGACGTCATGAATGTTTCTGGTCACCGTATTTCTACAACAGAAGTTGAATCAGCATTGGTCTCTCACGAAGCTGTTGCAGAGGCGGCAGTTGTAGGCGCAGCTGATGCGCTTACGGGACAAGGAATTGTCGCGTTTGTAATTCTTCGCGGTGGCGTTGAACATGCAAATGGTGAAGAACTCGTTAAGGAATTAAGAAACCATGTCACGAAAGAGATTGGCGCAATTGCTAGACCGCGTCAGATTATGGTTGTAAATGAACTTCCCAAAACTCGAAGTGGAAAGATTATGCGCCGTTTACTTAAAGATGTGGCTGAAAATCGTGCGGTGGGAGATGCAACGACGTTGGCTGATCCCAATGTGATGAAGCTGATCTCCGAAGGATTAAAGTCAACTAAAGACGAGGATTAGCGAGTAGATCTTCGATCTGATGTCGAAGATCTTCAATTAACCCAGGTGCGTGCGAGTTCACTTGTAAATAGAAAGTGCTCTCAGAAACTGCATTTTGCCCTGGTGCCCACGGAGCCCACAACAAAATTGTTCCAACTACGTAAAACAGAAGTACGTACTTTCCTACCTCAAAAATTGCGCCAGCAAGGGAATCTAAAAATCGCAATGGGCCACGAATTATTGTGAACCTCAAGCTCTTTGCAATTTGTGTTCCCACCCAAGCTGCTGCATATGCGCCAGCAATAATCGCAAGGATTAGCCATCCGGACTGATCAAACTTCACAACGAAGTACATAGCCGCGACTCCACCTGCAATAAAGAATGCGGTGCGTAATAGCGTAGTAATCAACCCATTCTTATAACCGGTATACAGAGCTCCCACAGCAACAAGTGAAATTACGATGTCGAAAATCATTTGACTCCAAGGTATTTAATAACTGCGAGTTCAATCTCTTCAGTTGACTTAAATGGTCCAAATTTCTTATAGACCACTGTGCCATCTTTATTAACAAACCAAGATACAGGCACACCCATTCCAAACTTTTTTCTTGTCGAACCGTTTGCGTCGTAAAGAACCGGCCAGGTGATTCCATGATTTTCGATAAAAGTGCGGACTTTGCTTTGGCTCTTCTCTTCGACTGCGATACCAATTACCTGTACTTCGCCATGGTTTTTAGCAAGGTAATGAGCAAGATGTGGCAACTCCTCTAAACACGGTGCACACCAGGTTCCCCACACATTAATTATTGCAGGGCCTTTAATTGAATCAACAGGTACGGAATCCCCACCACCCAAACATTCCAATGGCGATTTCCCCACTGCATCACTCTTTATCTCTGTACAAGAGAGAACTTCACCTTTGACAGAAATCGGCTGAGTTAAGGAGCATCCAGTTACCAAGAGGAGAGTTGATAAAGAAAGAGCAATCTTTTTCATCGGAAATCCTTATCGGTTTTCACTAAGAGTTTTGCTTTCTCTTTATCCATTTCACCAATTCCGACTGAAGGACATATTTTTGCAACAGGGCAAGCACCACATGCAGGCTTGCGCGAATGACAGATGCGACGTCCATGCCAAATCATTCTCTGTGACAAATTAGTCCATTCAGGTTGAGGAATAAGTTCGCCTACTTCGTGTTCAACTTTGACCGGATCTTTTGAATCCGTCCATTCAAATCTGCGAGACAAACGACCGAAGTGTGTATCAACTGTAATTCCAGGAATATCAAAGGCGTGCCCTAAAACTACATTGGCAGTCTTGCGACCTACTCCAGGCAAAGTGATGAGCTCTTCTAAAGTTGCTGGAACTTCCCCATCAAAATCTTCAACTAATTTTCTGCCCAGCCCTTTGAGATGACGGGCTTTGGCGTGATAAAAACCTGCGGAAAAAATGTACTCCTCGATTTCAGCAAGAGGAGCTTTCGCATAATCTTTTGCCTTTTTATATTTCTTAAAGAGAGCTGGAGTTAATGTATTAATTCTTTTATCAGTGCACTGAGCGGACAAAACAACTGCGACAACTAACTCCAGTGGATTCTTAAAATCCAATTCACAGCGTACTTCCGGGTAAGTCTTGGTCAATACGCGATAGATAGCCCTTGCATTTTTGCGAGTTTCCCTATCGACGGCCATGCGAGTAAACTACCCACGTGCCACAAGAAGATGAAGTCGTACGACGCGCCCCACTCTTTACTGCCCTCGATGATGCGCAAGCTGCATCACTTCGCGCCTCTATGGACTCTGTAAAAATCAGCAAGGGTGGAATCCTCTTCAAAGAGGGCGATGAAGGCGAACACGTTTACGTAATTCTTGATGGAAAGCTCAAGCTTGGAACCTCAAGTGGCGACGGTCGCGAAAATCTACTTTCTATTCTCGGCCCAGGTGAAATGTTCGGCGAACTTTCACTCTTTGATCCAGGCCCACGTACATCAACTGCAACAGCAGTTACTGATGCAAAATTGTTCTCGCTGAGCCACGAAAAATTAATTCCTTGGCTCAAGGGAAATCCTGAAGTTTCACTTCATCTACTTGCTCGATTGGCTCAGCGCTTACGCCGCACAAATGAAGCAGTAGGCGATCTAGTTTTCTCAGATGTTCCAGGACGTGTTGCGAAAGCACTTATCGACCTTGGTCAAAGATTCGGAAAGAAAACAGAAGAAGGACTTTTTGTTCACCACGATCTGACACAAGAAGAGCTTGCTCAGCTCGTTGGTGCATCTCGCGAAACAGTAAATAAGGCTCTCGCAGATTTCGCCGGTCGTGGATGGCTCAAACTTGATGGTCGTGCAGTGTTAATTACTGACGTAGAGCGTTTAGAAAAGCGTGGCAAATAGTTCTGATTAGAACTATTTAACTTCTACAGTTAGTTCGACCTCTACAGGTGAATTTAGTGGAAGCTCTGCAACACCGAGAGCGCTTCGAGCAGCAACTCCAGCATCGCCCCAAATATGCATAAACAATTCTGATGCGCCGTTTGCAACCGCTGGTTGTGAAGTAAAGCCAGGAGCGCCATTTACATAACAAACAATGCGAACTACTTTGACTATTGAATCAACAGGCGCCACAAGTTCAACAGCGGAGAGTGCGTTGAGCGCGCAAATCTTTGCAAGTTCATACGCTTCTTCGACAGAAATGTCTGAACCAACTTTTCCTTCTCGTGCAATTTTTCCATCGACCATTGGAAGCTGGCCAGCAGTAAAGACAATATTTCCAGTACGGACTGCTGGTACGTATGCTGCTAAAGGCTTGGATGAAACTGGAAGAGTTAAACCTTTTTCAGCCAACTTGGCACGAACATCAACAGACATTTATTTGATCTCACGTTTCATGTAAGCAACTAATTGCTCTCCGCCTGGAGCGGGAATAACAGTGACGAGTTCCCAACCATCAGAACCCCATGTATCAAGTATTTGTTTTGTTGCATGTGAAAGCAGCGGGACAGTTGCATATTCAAATTTCATTTAGTTTCCTCCGGGCTTACGATTATTTGTTTAGTGCTGCTTTAACAAGCGATGAAACAAGTGCTCCGTCTGCCTTACCTGCAATTTGAGGTTTGATTGCACCCATTACTTTGCCCATATCTGCAGGACCAGCTGCACCTGTTGATGCCACTGCTGCATCAATTAACTTCTTAATGTCATCTTCTGAAAGTTGCGCAGGGAGATACTTCGCAATTACTTCGCCTTCAGCTTTTTCATCGGCTGCCTTATCGGTGCGTCCAGCTTTTGAAAATTCTTCAGCTGCTTCGCGGCGCTTCTTTGCCTCGCGTGAAAGCACAGTGATGATTTCGTCCTCAGTAAGTACTCGCGCCTCTTTGCCAGAAACTTCTTCGTTGGTAATCGCTGTCAAAACCATACGGATAGTGCCCGATACAACTTTGTCGCTGCTGCGAATTGCCTCTGTGAGGTCGCTCTTTAGTGTCTCTTTTAGTCCCACTGC
>WLCS01000037.1 GCA_009705185.1 Actinomycetota bacterium | reverse complement strand
TGCAAACTTCCTATCTCTACAAGAGGAACTTTCAACGACAGAGAATAAAGTTTCATTTGCGCGTCAGTTCTATAACGACAATGTCCGCTCACTCAATACTGCGGTGAAAACCATCCCTACAAGCTTCTTCGCTGGTCTTGCAAAGGTGGGCGCTCGAGATTTTTATGAAGTTGAAAATCCAACTGATCGCAACGTTCCTAACGTTAAGTTCTAACTCTTTTCATGGCTGAAAATAATTTCAGAGCTTTACAGTCTGCAAATAAAGGCAAGACGTATTTCTTGCTTGCCTCGATGGGCTTACTTACTTGGCTAGTTGCATATGCCGCGCTTACTTATTTCGGTGCGGGCACAACATCCACGATTGTGCCGATGGCTGTTGGCTTTGCGCTCATAGGTGTGTGGGGTTCGTATTACGGCTCAGATAAATTAGTTCTCACAATGACTGGCGCAAAACTCATCACTCGTGAAGATGCCCCGGAACTTTTCAATGTTATTGAAGAGGTAGTAATTGCAAGTGGGCTACCAATGCCTAAAGTGGCAATCGTTGAAGATACCGCCCCTAATGCTTTTGCAACAGGGCGAAATCCAGAACATGCTCTGATTGCATTTACTACGCGGATCCTGGAAGTTATGGATCGAGATGAACTACAAGGCGTGATTGCGCACGAGATGTCACATGTCGCCAACAGAGATACATTGGTATCTGCAGTTGCTGCAACCACTGCAGGTGCAATTGCGATCCTGAGCGATTTTCTTACAAGAATGATGTGGTTTGGCGGTGGTCGCAGAGACCGAAACGAGAACCAAAATCCTGTAGCACTTGTCGTTTCACTACTTGTCTTGATTTTGGCTCCGATAGCTGCCATGTTATTGAAATCTGCAATCTCACGTAAGCGCGAATCTCTCGCTGATGCCACCGCAGTTTCATTTACGCGAAATCCTGCAGGTCTAAGAAAGGCACTCGAAGTTTTGGCATCAGATACAACTGTTGTGCGGCAGAAATCAAACGCAGTTGCACACATCTGGATTGAGTCTCCACTTGATGGACAAACTGTTTCTAAACTATTTAGCACGCATCCACCAATTCAAGAACGCATTGCCACACTTCGCGCAATGGAGTCTTTGGGGCAGAACGAAAACTAAGAGTCTTTGCGCGGAAATACCAGGGTAAATTTCGAGCCCTGACCAAGTTCGGATTCAACAGAAACGTTTCCACCATGTGCGCGCATCACCGCATCAACAATTGATAAACCTAATCCGCTTCCATCTTCGCCATTTCTAGAACGTGAACCATCTGCACGGTAAAAACGTTCAAAGATTCGGCGCTGATCTGTCTCAGATAATCCTGGACCTTTGTCGGCAACAGAGATTGAAACTTCCGCCTCATCCGCAGTAATCATGACAGCAATGGGAGTTCCTGTTGGTGTGTGCGCGCGAGCGTTAGCAAGTAAGTTAGCAATTACTTGATGAATACGAACTTCATCGCCCAACATAAATAATTCTGCATTTGGTGTAATCAAAGTTATCGGATGATCAGGACCAGAGACTTGGGCAGAAGCCACGGCATCAGCTACTACCTTTACAACATCGACAGGCTTAGAATCCATTTCACGTGCTTGATCAAGTCGCGCAAGAAGTAATAGATCTTCTACAAGAGAGCCCATGCGTTTTGATTCGCCTTCGATGCGAGCAATAAGTTCTTTTGTCTCAGCTTCTCCTGTTACAGCACCTTGTCTATGTAATTCGGAAAACCCGCGAATTGCAGTAATTGGTGTACGCAATTCATGCGAAGCATCAGCGACAAATCTACGAAGTTTATTTTCACTCTCTGTTCGCACGGCAAACGCTTCTTCAACACGAGCAAGCATTGTGTTCAATGTGGATACAAGTCTTCCCACTTCAGTACCGGCTGAAGTTTCAGGCATACGAGCCGATAAATTTCCTGATGCAATTTCTTCAGCTGTTGTTTCAGCATCTTCAAGTGGGCGAAGTCCAACTCTGACAACTGCGCGCGCAGCAATTGCCATGAGGATGAGAAGTACAAGACTGATGAAGAAGAAGAGAAAACCTAATTTACTTACTGTGTTATCAAGTTCTTCTAGTGATTGCGCCGCAACAAGTGTTCCGGCGTTACCTGGAAGTGTGCGCGCTACAGCTCGGAAATCTGCGCCATCTGCTTCGATAGTAAATGGTTTATCCCCGTGGGAAGCGACTTCAGCAGGTAGAAGGCCTTGGATATAGTCACTAATAGAAGCTTTATTGAGGTCTCCACCCAGGCCTCCAACAATGTTTCCTGCAGGATCAAGAAGTGTTACTGAGGTAGTTGTAGGAATTCTTTGAAGCGGTGAATTAGGTGCGTTCCCAGCAGGTTTATCTTCACGGTCATCTTCACCACGAGATTCAAGTGCCTCATGTGCAATGCCGGCGCGAACAATTCGAGGCAGCGTGCCACCGGTAATTGCTTCGAGTTCGTGATCAATCTGAGTTGTTAAGTAATTTTTAAGCGCGCTTTGGGCGGCTAAGCCAGATACTAAAAAGCCTAAAGCTGCGAGGAAGACAACACCGAGTGAAATTCTGCTTCGAAGGCTCCACGTGCGAAACGAAGTATTCATTTGGCTATTTCGCAGCCGGCATTCTTAATCTGTAACCGACTCCGCGCACAGTGTGAATCAGAGCAGGTTCGTAGATATCAATCTTTTTTCGTAAGTAAGAAATATATGTTTCAACAATTCCGGCATCTCCGCCAAAATCGTAATCCCATACGTGGTCAAGAATTTGTGCTTTAGAAACAACGCGATCTGCATTGATAAGCAAGTAACGTAAAAGTGTGAATTCAGTTGGCGAGAGTTCTAATAAGTTGCCGGCACGTCGAACCTCGTGTGTTGCTTCATCAAGTTCAAGATCACCAAATCTAATTTTCTCGCTATCGACTACTTGTTCTGTCACACCAATACGACGTAAGAGCGCACGCAGGCGTGCAACTAATTCTTCAAGACTAAATGGCTTTGTCATATAATCATCGCCACCGATAGTGAGCCCTTGTACTTTATCTTTCATCTCATCTTTTGCTGAGAGAAAGAGAACGCCAACTTCAATACCTTCGTTGCGAATTTGACGACAGACTTCAAAACCATCTAAGTCAGGAAGCATCACATCTAGAATCATTGCGTGCGGTTTAAATTCTTCGGCAATTAATAAAGCTTGTGAACCAGTTGCTGCAGTGCGCACATCGAATCCAACAAATTTCAAACTTGTTGCAATCAGATCACTAATACTTGACTCGTCATCAACGACGAGAATGCGTTGCCCAGTTGCTTCGGTTGCCATGGCTTAAGAGTCCTCTCACTACCTGAATCTTTGCTGAGAATTGGACTCGTTCTTCCTACGAAGAGTCCTTGCGCTGAATTACACGCCTGTAACTCCACCCACAATGGGGATAAAGGCTGTGGACAGCAGGCCAATTTCCCACTTTTTGATGACTTATTTAATAGGAACCCTCACCCCATCGATGAACGCGCGGTATTTCCCACTCCTAAGCCTTCTCGCCGGTATTTCACTTTCGATTTAGCGATAGGATTTAGCCCTGCTGTAGAAGAAATACCGCTCTACAGCCCGTCTGAGGCGATTTGAAGGAGTACCTACTTTGTCCGAAAAGAGTGAAGTGAAGAAGGAAAAAGGCGGATACGACGCCTCCTCGATCACTGTCCTTGAGGGCCTAGAAGCTGTTCGCAAGCGCCCAGGAATGTATATCGGCTCCACTGGTGAGCGCGGGCTACACCACTTGGTCTATGAAATCGTCGATAACGCAGTCGATGAAGCGCTCGCCGGATATTGCACAGAGATTCAAGTGACTTTAATGCCCGATGGATCACTACAAGTAGTTGATAACGGTCGCGGAATTCCAGTTGATATTCACCCTATTGAAAAGAAGCCAGCTCTTGAAGTTGTTCTCACCGTTTTGCACGCCGGTGGAAAGTTTGGAGACGGCGGGTATTCAGTTTCTGGTGGTCTGCACGGCGTTGGCTCATCAGTTGTTAATGCTCTGTCAACAAAGTTATCTGCAAAAGTGCAACGCGATGGATTTATCTGGACACAAGATTATCGATTAGGTGTTCCAACAGCGCCTGTTGCAAAAGGTGCAGCAACAACTGAAACTGGAACAACTATTCAGTTCTGGCCTTCTGAAGATATTTTTGAAACTACAGATTTTTCATTCGAAGTTTTATCTACACGTTTCCGCGAAATGGCATTTCTCAATCGCGGACTCATTCTTTCACTCACCGATATGCGCGAAGGCCACGTTGATGAAAAGGGCGAACAACTTACAGTTCGCTATCAGTATCAAGGCGGAATCACGGACTTCGTAAAGCACCTCAATTCAACTCGCGGTGAATTGCATAAGTCAGTTATTGCCCTGGAGGCCGAAGATAAGAAAGCCCGTCTTTCCCTTGAAGTTTCTATGCAGTGGAATAACGGTTTTTCAGAGTCTGTTTATACCTTCGCTAACACCATCCATACACATGAAGGCGGAACCCACGAAGAAGGTTTCCGTACGGCACTTACATCTGTTGTAAATAAGTTTGCAGAAGAACAAGGTCTCATTCGCAAGAAGGAAGATCGACTTACAGGAGACGACGTTCGTGAAGGACTGACAGCGATTGTTTCAATCAAACTTGGCGAACCTCAATTTGAAGGTCAAACAAAGACAAAACTTGGCAACACTGCGGCAAAAACATTTACACAAAAAGTTGTAAATGAACACTTGACCCAGTGGTTTGAACAAAATCCGCAAGAAGGTAAAGACATTATTCGTAAATCAATTGATGCAGCATCTGCTCGTGTTGCGGCACGAAAAGCGCGCGACCTTGCACGTAACCGCAAAGGACTTCTAGAAGGTCGCGGAATGCCAGGAAAGTTAGCTGATTGTCAGTGGACAGATCCTTCAAAGTGCGAGCTATACATTGTTGAGGGCGACTCTGCAGGTGGTTCTACAAAGGGCGGACGAGATTCTCGCAACCAAGCCGTTCTTCCTATCCGTGGAAAAATTCTTAACGTTGAAAAAGCAAGAATTGATCGCGTACTGCAGAACAATGAAGTGCAAGCGCTAATCACTGCACTTGGCACTGGCGTGCATGATGATTTTGATATTGCGAAACTTCGTTATCACAAGATTATTTTGATGGCCGATGCTGACGTTGATGGTCAGCACATCCGGACACTGTTACTTACTTTGCTATTCCGTTTCATGCGCCCACTTATTGAAAATGGTTATGTCTATCTTGCTCAGCCACCGCTATATAAATTGAAGTGGGGCGGAAAAGATCCCGTGGAATACGCCTTTAGCGATAAAGAGCGCGATGGAATGATCAAGATTGGTTTAGATGCTGGAAAGCGCCTTCCAAAAGAAGATGGAATCCAGCGCTTTAAAGGTTTAGGTGAAATGCCCGCAAAAGAATTGTGGGATACAACAATGGATCCAGAATTCCGAGTGTTGATTCAAGTAACACTTGACGATGCTGCTGCAGCCGATGATTTGTTCTCAGTGTTGATGGGCGAAGATGTTGAACAGCGCCGCGCATTTATTCAGCGCAATGCTAAAGATGTAAGGTTCTTGGATATCTAATGACAACTGAAGATATGACTCCAGACGAATCAACTTTCGACCGTATTGAAAAAGTTGACCTACAAGTCGAGATGGCGCGAAGCTATCTCGATTATGCGATGTCAGTCATTGTTGGACGTGCGCTTCCTGATGTTCGTGATGGATTAAAGCCAGTTCACCGTCGTGTTCTTTATGCAATGTACGACGCTGGTTATCGACCAGATAAGGGTTATTACAAATCTTCTCGTATCGTCGGTGACGTCATGGGTAATTACCACCCACATGGTGACACCGCGATTTATGACACCGTTGTTCGTTTGGCGCAGCATTGGTCACTTCGTTATCCATTAGTAGATGGAAACGGAAACTTTGGATCACCCGGTAACGATCCTGCAGCAGCAATGCGTTATACAGAAGCGCGTTTAGCTCCGATCGCGATGGAAATGATGCGCGATATCGATGAAGACACTGTTAATTTCTCACCAAACTATGACGGTCGTTCACAAGAGCCAGATGTATTACCAGCACGTTTTCCAAATCTATTAGTCAACGGTTCTGCAGGTATTGCAGTGGGTATGGCTACAAATATTCCACCACACAACCTTCGCGAAATCGGCGAAGCGGTTATTTACTCACTAGAACACCCAGACATGCCGGCACCGGATCTACTTAATCATTTGCTCACTATTGTGAAAGGTCCAGATTTCCCAACGAAGGCGTTAATCGTGGGCCGCGGCGGAATTGAAGACGCGTATCGCACAGGCCGTGGATCGGTCACGATGCGTGCGGTTGTAAATGTAGAAGAGATTAACAAGCGAACATGTTTAGTTATCACTGAACTTCCATATCAAGTGAACCCAGATAATTTAGCTCTCAAGATTGCTGAACTTGTTAAAGATGGAAAGATCAAGGGAATTGCTGATGTCCGCGATGAAGGTAACGAACGCCTTGGCCAACGCCTAGTCATAGTTCTTCAGAGCTCTGCGATTCCGAAAGTAATTCTTAATAATCTTTATAAACAGACACAGCTGCAAGATACTTTTGGCGCAAATATGTTGGCCCTTGTCGATGGCGTGCCTCGCACATTGCGTCTAGATGAATTCATCAAGTACTACATCGAGCACCAAGTTGAAGTAATTATTCGCCGCACTAAATTCAGACTTGTAGAAAAAGAGAAGCGCGCACACATTTTGAAGGGTTATCTCAAAGCCCTTGATGCCCTTGATGCAGTAATCGCACTTATTCGTGCATCTAAGACTCCCGAAGAAGCTCGTACAGGTTTGATGAAGCTACTAGATGTTGATGAAATTCAAGCCAATGCAATTCTTGATATGCAGCTTCGTCGTATCGCAGCGTTGGAACGCCAGAAGATCAATGACGAATACGACGGCTTGATGGCTGACATTATTGAACTCAATGCAATTTTGGCATCAGAGGCGAAGCAGCGCGAAATTATCAAGACAGAGCTTTCTGATTTGATTGCCAAGTATGGTGATGAGCGTCGTACTCAAATTGTTGCAAGCGAAGGCGATTTCTCTGCAGAAGATTTGATTCCAGATAACGATGTAGTTGTAACAATTACTCGCGGCGGATATTCAAAGCGCACAACTGCGGATTTGTACAAATCACAGCGCAGAGGTGGCCGCGGAGTTAAAGGCGCCGCACTCAAACAAGACGACGTCGTTGATCACTTCTTTGTTGCTTCAACTCACGACTGGTTGTTGTTCTTTACTAACCAAGGACGCGTATACCGTGCGAAAGTTCACGAATTGCCAGATGCTGGTCGAGATGCACGAGGCCAGCATGTCGCAAACCTGATGGCATTTAAGCCAGATGAGAAAATTGCACAAGTACTTTCATTTAAGGATTACAACACCGCTCCATTCTTAGTTCTTGCAACTAAAGGTGGACTTGTTAAGAAGACGCCACTTTCCGAATACGACTCACCTCGCACTGGCGGATTAATTGCAATTTCATTGAAGCCTGGCGACGAAGTTGTTTCAGCTTCTCTTGTCCGCAACGGCGATGAACTTTTATTGGTTTCGAAAAAAGCGATGTCACTTCGATTTACAACAGATGATGATTCACTTCGCCCGATGGGACGTTCAACTTCTGGTGTAATCGGAATGAAATTCCGTGAAGGTGACGAGCTATTAACAATGGCACGCGTCGATTCACAATCTTCTCAAGGTGCATTTGTATTTACTGCAACAGATGGTGGATACGGCAAGAAGACACCAATTGATGAGTACAGATTGCAAGGTCGTGGCGGAATTGGAATTAAAGCAGCAAAGATTGATGAAGATTCGCGCGGAACACTTGTCTCAGCACTTGTGCTTGAAGATAGCG
>WLCS01000036.1 GCA_009705185.1 Actinomycetota bacterium | reverse complement strand
GAGTTGATTTCTTCTCTTATTGGTTTTGTCCGTTCTGACGGTGTCGGAGCTTCTGGACTTGAATCTGGTCTGAATTCAACAATCACAGGTACTGAAGGACGTTATTCGTATGCACGAGGATATGGCGCGGAGATTCCTGGTTCACAGCAAGAACTTGTAGCCGCTAAAGCAGGAACAAATATTCGTTTAACCATTAACCGCGATGTTCAATGGGTAGCAGCTGAAGCAATTGCAAAGGCAGTCAAAGATTCTGCGGCATCGAGTGGAACAGTAATCGTGATGGACCCTAAGACTGGCGCGATTGTGGCACACGCGACAGCGCCTACATTTAATCCAAATAACACCAAAAAAGTTGCACTCTCATTAATGCGTAACCCATCTGTTCAAGATGTTTATGAACCAGGTTCAACCGGCAAAGTAATGACAATGGCAGCAGCTCTTGAGGAAAAAACCATTACTCCAACAACTGTTTTTTCAGTTCCTTATGCACTCAGTCGCGGTGGATCTAAATTCCATGATCACGAAAAACATCCAACACAACAGCTGACAACTTCTGGAATTCTGGCAGTCTCTAGCAATACCGGAACAATTAAAGTGGGCGAAACCCTGAGCCATGACACTTTATATAAATACCTCACCAAATTTGGAATCGGTACCAAGACTGGCTCAGGACTACCGGGAGAATCCTCTGGAATTTTGCGCCCTGTCTCTGATTGGTCTGGAACTACCGCGCCAACAGTTGCATTCGGTCAGGGCTATTCAGTAACTGCAATGCAAGCAACGAGCGTTTTTGCAACGATTGCAAATAATGGTGTTCGAGTTTCTCCCACTGTAATTGCTGGGACTAGTGATGCATCTGGTCATTTCACGCCAGCCGGTAACAGAACAACCACGCGTGTTATTAGCGAAGATACTGCAGTAAAACTTCGGATCATGATGGAGAGCGTTGTTACAGCTCAAGGAACTGCGCCTAGTGCAGCTATTCCTGGCTATCGAGTTGCTGGAAAAACCGGAACTGCGATGCGTTATAACTCAAAGACTCAGAGTTATAGCGGGTATACAGCTTCCTTTATTGGTTTTGCACCTGCAGATGCTCCTCGTTATGTCATCAGCGTTACTTTGCAAGATCCAAAGAATGGCCACTACGGAGGAGCCCTTGGCGGCCCGGTATTTAAGAAAGTTATGACATTCGTTTTGCAATCGGAGCACGTTGCACCTACAGGAACAAAAGTTCTGCCGGTGGCTCTGAACCAAGCTGAACTCAAGACTTATCGCGCCACACAGATTGCGGCGAAAAAACAATGATTCGCCCGCTTACAACGTATTCCCTCGAACTTAACGAGGCTGCGCAGCTTGTAAGCGCCAAGTACGCACATTCAGCTGATGTACACATAACAGGTATTGCAATGAGTGATCGCGATATTCAGCCAGGTGATCTCTTTGTTGCTGCACCAGGTGCGAAGGTACACGGAGCACAATTCATCGCTAGTGCAATAAAAAATGGAGCAGTGGCAGTTGTCACTGATGAAGAAGGTGCACTTCTTTCCGGCAATATCCCTACTGTAATTGCTCACGACGTGCGCGCCGCTGCGGCAACTATTGCGGCATCCCTCTACAAGAGTCCGACCCGAGATTTAGCATCTATTGGCGTCACTGGAACAAATGGAAAAACAACTGTGACAATGTTGTTACATCAGATATTTACTTCAGCTCATCGCGAATCAGGTCTCATTGGAACAGTTGAAACACGAATTGGCTCTGAAGTCCTTGCAAGTTCTAGAACCACACCTGAAGCGCCAGAATTGCAATCTCTTGCCGCAGTAATGCGAGAGCGACATATGCGACATCTGGTGATGGAAGTTTCTAGCCATGCGATTGCCCTTCAGCGAATCAAGGGTTCACATTTTGCAATGGTTGGATTTACCAATCTGACTCAAGATCATTTGGATTTCCATGGAGATATAGAGAATTACTATCAGACCAAGGCAAAACTGTTCACTCATGAATATGCTGAGCGCGGCTTCATTAATATTGACTCAGAGCACGGTCAGCGTTTAGCCCGTGAATGTTCTATCCCTATCTCAACAATTTCACGAGAGAGCACAAGTGCCGAGTGGCATTTTTCAAATAAGCACAAAATTTCTCAGGTATACGAAATAAGTATTCGAGGCACTGGTGGAATCTTGATTGAAAGTACAACTTCACTATTGGGTGCTTACAATCTCGACAATCTTCTTATGGCAATTGCGATCGCTCATGAATCAGGTGTTGATCCCGTTGAACTTGCAACAATTATCCCAACTCTTATTGGCGCTCCTGGTCGTCTTGATCCGGTGAGCATCGGCCAGAATTTCACAGCACTTGTTGATTACGCACACTCACCAGATGCGGTATCAAATGTGTTAGCAGCAGCACGTGAATTCACACCCGGGAAAGTAATTGCCGTTTTAGGTTGTGGGGGAGACCGTGATTCAAGCAAGCGACCTTTGATGGGTAAAGCGCTTATCGAAGGATCTGATGTAGCTGTTTTTACTAGCGACAACCCTCGTAGTGAAAATCCAACAGAAATTTTGAAAGAGATGACATCTTCTATCTCCATGTCTACTCCGAATACGGTTATTGAAGATCGCGCTGCTGCAATCGAGTACGCAGTTGGCCTTGCTCAAGCTACAGACACAGTATTAATTTTAGGCAAGGGTCATGAAACCGGCCAAGATATCAAAGGCGTAGTAACGCCTTTTGACGACAGGTTGCAATTAGCGCGAGCGATTGAGAATAAGAAATGATTTCAATATCAGCATCTGAAGTTGCGCAAATTGTCGGAGGCACATTAATTGGTGACGACGTCACCGTTACCGCCCCCGCTGTCTTAAACTCTTCTCAAGCAACTCCAGGATCGCTATTTCTTGCAATAAAAGGCGAGCGCGTTGATGGCCACGATTTTGCTGGCGATGCTTTCAAGAATGGCGCAGTCCTAGCGCTGACCACGAAATCTATTGCCGGCAATCACATTGTTGTTGCAGATGTCACTGAAGCTCTGGGAAAACTTGCTCACCATGTAAGAGAGGCTCTCAAAGATCTCATTGTTATAGGAATTACTGGTTCGCAAGGCAAGACAACCACGAAAGAACTTCTTAACTCAGTGCTTTCACAAGTGGGTGAAACAGTGAGCCCAAGCGGTAATTACAATAACGATTTAGGTGCACCGCTATCACTTCTTCGGTGCACTCCAAATACAAAGTTTTGTATTGTTGAAATGGGCGCACGTCATCAGGGCGATATTGCCCGCTTGGCAACCATTGCACGCCCCAATGTTGGCGTAGTGCTCAAGGTTGGTTCAGCTCACGTGGGCGAATTCGGTTCTGTTGAAATGATTGCTAAAACTAAATCTGAACTCATATCGACACTTGAAGATAGCGCGGTAGCAATCCTTGGTAATTACGATTCATTTACACCAGCGATGGCCTCACTTCATAAGGGCAAGACCATAACTTTTGGAGAGACTCCTGATTGCGATATCAGGGCTACGGATATTGAATTTCGTGAAGGTCGCGCACATTTTGATTTAGTTACTCCAGATGGTCGCAGCGCTGTTGGATTACGCATTATTGGATTGCACCAAGTTGCTAATGCTCTTGCTGTTGCAGCCGTTGCCACTGAAGTAGGTCTTACTCTTGATCAAATTGCAGGCGGATTATCTACTGCAGAATCCCATGCAAAGTGGCGTATGGA
The DNA here is from genome assembly GCA_009705185.1 of Actinomycetota bacterium. GTDB lineage: Bacteria > Actinomycetota > Actinomycetes > Nanopelagicales > Nanopelagicaceae > Planktophila. The sequence continues at coordinate 4,473 of WLCS01000036.1, read as the reverse complement.
GATTGTGGAACTTTTTCAACTATTGCTCATCAATGATGCATACAACGCCAGCCCCGAAGCTATGGCAGCAGCACTTTCAACTCTCTCACTTTTTGCGCAAGAGCGCGGGGGACAGTCGTGGGCTTTCTTAGGAAAGATGCACGAACTCGGCGAGTCATCCCAAACTGACCATGCAGCAATTGGCACCCTTGCCTCTGACCTTGGAATCGATCATCTTGTGTGCGTAGGTGCACCGGAATATGCGTTACATATTGCTGATGATGGAACAACCACGGTTCATCTTTGTACCGATAAAGAGGAAGCTCTCGCGGTTGCCAAAGCTCTGAGCCCGGGAGATGTAGTACTAGTGAAAGCATCTCGATCAGAGAAGTTAGAAGAATTAGCAGAAGCAATTTCTGCGCAATGGGTTGAAAGGGAGAGCGAAGAATGAAACTGATTTTGATCGCTGGCGCACTCGCACTTATCTTCTCTCTCTTCGGAACACCTGCACTCATTAAAGCTCTTGCGCGCAGAGGATACGGCCAGTTTATTCGAGATGATGGTCCATCTAGTCACCACACCAAGCGCGGAACTCCCACAATGGGCGGAATCATTATTATTTTCGCTGCTCTCGCCGCATATTTACTTGCTCACTTAGTAATGCAAAGTTCGATTTCAGTATCTGCAATACTCATTTTCGGCCTCGTCATCGCTCTTGGTTTAGTTGGCTTTCTTGACGACTACATCAAGGTATCGCGACAAAATTCGGCTGGAATTTCAGCGAGACAAAAGATTCTTGGTCAAGTCTTCTTCGCCGCAGCATTTGGTTATCTCGGAATTCATTTTCCGGATAAAGATGGCCTCACACCGATATCACTACAACTATCGACGGTTCGAGATACGAGCATCTCACTCGGAGTCATACTTGTCGTCATCTGGGTTGCATTCATGGTCACTGCAACAAGCAACGGGGTTAATCTCACTGATGGTTTAGATGGATTAGCAACGGGCGCATCCGTCATGACTTTCCTGGCCTTTGTTCTCATTGGTGTCTGGGAGTTTGGACAAAGTTGCGCAGTTGTAACAACGACTAACTGTTACAACGTACGAGATCCACTTGATCTTGCTGTTCTTGCTGCTTCATTTGCTGGTGCATGCACAGGATTTTTATGGTGGAACGCATCGCCAGCAAAAATATTTATGGGAGATACAGGATCTTTGGCACTCGGTGGTGCGCTAGCTGGTCTCGCTGCATCTTTGCGCGTTGAACTTCTACTCATTCCACTGGGTGGTTTGTTTGTCATCATTACATTGTCAGTTGCACTTCAAGTCCTCTATTTCAAAGCTACTGGCGGAAAGCGCCTCTTTAAGATGGCACCACTTCAGCACCACTTCGAATTACTAGGTTGGGGAGAAGTAACAATCGTCTTGAGGTTCTGGATTATTGCTGGGCTGAGCGTTGCACTCGGGCTTGGGCTGTTTTACACACAGTGGGTTGCTAGTTAATTTCTAGGAAAACACATGGCGCAAAATTTATATACCGACCTCAATGACAAGCGAATCCTTGTTGCCGGCGCTGGCGTTACAGGTATTGCAGCGGGGCGGGCGCTGGTTAAACGTGGCTCGGTCGTCACTCTTACCGATGAAAAAGTTACAGCTGTCGAAGGTTTTTCGGTTGTGCATCCAACTGCAGTTGATTTCTCTACCTTCGATCTATTTCTAGTTTCTCCCGGTTGGCGTGAAGATCATCCGCTTCTTGTTGCCGCGCGTGCTGCGCAGGTTTCACTGATCAATGAAATTGATCTTGCGTGGAGTCTGAAAAAACCATCTCAAAAATGGCTAGGTCTTACAGGAACTAATGGCAAAACTTCTACAGTCGAACTCACTGCGCACATGGTGCGCTCTGGCGGATTTACGGCACTTGCCTGTGGCAATGTCGGAACAACGGTAATCGAGGCTGTTGAATCTTCTGAGAATTATGAATATTTGGTGTTAGAACTTTCTTCTTTTCAATTACATTGGCTTGAAGACGCACACTTTGTATCCAGTGCGATTCTCAACATTGCAGCCGACCATATCGATTGGCATGGAAGTTTTGATGCCTATGCGGGCGATAAAATCTCGCTTTTAGATAAGAGCAATACTGCAATTCTTAATGCCGATGACGGTGAAGTAGTCAATCGAACTCAGCACTGGTTAGGTAGAAAAGTTTTCTTCTCACTAGATACACCGGCTCCAGGAGAACTCGGAATAGTCGAAGAACTTCTTGTTGATCGTGCATTCGTGGCAGATCCTCAAGAAGCTGCCATGATTTCAGAACTTGTTGAAGTCTCGCCAACGGTGCCACACAATGTTTCTAACGCACTTGCCGCTGCTGGTCTGGCTCGTACCATTGGAATTTCTCACGAGAGTATTAGAAAAGCGATAACAACTTTTACTCCCGGAAAACATAGAATCGAAAAAGTTCTCGAGAAGGATTCCATTACCTGGATTAATGATTCCAAAGCAACGAACCCACATGCAGCTGCTGCCTCAATAATGTCTGCTCTCTCGGTCATATGGATTGCAGGCGGTCTTGCTAAAGGCGCCACGATGGGTGAATTAGTTGAGCGAGTTAAATCTCGTGTCCGAGTGGCCATACTTATCGGAGAAGATCGCGATCTCATTGCAGGCGAGTTACAGAACAGAGCGCCTCATATAGAAATCATAAAAGTGGAATCACCACACGAGTACACACGTGGTGGCAGCGATAACTCACTCATGGAGACCGTTGTCATGAAAGCGCACCAGAAAGTGAAAGCGGGGGATACCGTCCTCTTAGCTCCAGCATGTGCATCTATGGATCAATTTATTTCTTACGCAGATCGCGGAGATAGATTCACTCAAGCAGTGAAGAAAGTAATCAACCATGAAGAATAAATCCCCAGAATCGATTCTCACCAAACCGGTTAATCATCTCTACATGCTCTTAGCCAGTGCCGGAGCACTCAGCTTTCTGGGTTTAATTATGGTTTTCTCAGCTTCCTCGATTCATTCGATTGATACCCGCGGTTCTGCAATCGCGGTTGTTATAAGGCAGTTTCTATTCTTAGTCGTTTCGATTCCGATTGCCATGTATCTCTCAAAGTTATCCATGAAGACGTGGGAGAAAATTGGAAAAGTCGGCTTCATTCTTTCAATGGCGATTCTAGGAATCCTCCTCATTCCAGGTGTAGGAAAGACAGTTCACGGAAACACCAACTGGATTAATTTGGGCCTTTTCGATGTTCAGCCAAGTGAGTTTGCAAAGTTACTCATGATTATTTGGGCTAGTTTTCAACTTTCACGTCGTGAAACAAATGGGCGATTTAATACAAATGTTTTTAAGTTGATTACTCCAGCTTTTGGAGTTGTTTTGGTACTCGTCATGTTTGGAAATGACCTCGGAACAGCATCTGTCATTGCAATGATTCTTGCAGGGATGCTTTTTGTATCTGGCATTCGACTACGAATTCTCGGATCGATTACCGCTTTCGGTGCCATTCTTCTGGCAGCACTCATTGTTACATCCGGCTATCGATCCAAACGATTTCTTGTTTTCCTCAATCCTTTCGCTCCAGAAGATTACAAAGATCTTGGATGGCAACCTGCGCACAGCTTGCTAGGACTTGCTAGTGGAGGGCTTTTCGGAGTTGGTCTCGGTGGAAGTCGCCAGAAATGGGGAAACCTTCCAGAAGCACACACCGACTTCATCTTCTCTGTTATCGGTGAGGAACTTGGTCTTGTGGGAACTCTTGCAGTTCTTATCTTGATCGGAATTTTGGTGTACTCAATTTTCAGAATCGCATTACGTGCGCAAGATCCCATGAGTCGTTACGCAGCATCTGGAATCGGTATCTGGATTGCAGTGCAGTCATTTCTAAATATTGGTTCGGCAACCAGCATGCTTCCAGTTGTGGGTGTCACTTTGCCGCTTGTGTCATATGGTGGTTCGGCCTTGGTTGCAATGATTTGCGCACTTGGTTTTGTCGCAGGTGTTGCACTCAGAGACCCAGAAGTACGATCTGAACTCATTAAGAAGCGCAAGAAATGACAAAAGTATTCTTTGCAGGTGGCGGAACTGCAGGCCATGTTGAACCAGCACTTGCTGTTGCTCGCACATGGCGCGTAAAAAACCCCAACGATCAGATAGTTTTCTTCGGTACTTCAACGGGATTAGAGACCCGGCTTGTTCCAGAAGCTGGATTTGAACTTAGCCTCATTACAAAAGTTCGTATTTCCCGATCACCTTCTCCAACATTGCTCTTGGCTCCATTTTCACTCATTCGCTCAGTGCAACAATGCTTTGCAGCACTTGATGGGGCAGACCTACTTGTTGGATTCGGTGGTTATGTATCAGCTCCTGCATACATTGCAGCTCTCTTGCGCAGAATCCCAATTGTCATTCATGAAGCCAACGCACGTCCAGGTATTGCAAATAAGTTAGGTGCTCTCTTTACTCAGTATCTGGCAACG
>WLCS01000035.1 GCA_009705185.1 Actinomycetota bacterium | reverse complement strand
AACTCTTACTCGGTGGCATTATGGAGCATATTGAAGAAGCAGGTATTCACTCTGGAGACAGCGCGTGCGTACTTCCTGCCATGACCATTACCGATTCACAGCGTTCAGAAATTCGCGCAGCTACGCTCAAAATTGCTCAAGGCGTCGATGTGCGTGGTTTGATTAATATTCAATTCGCAATGGCCGAGAACATCTTGTATGTATTAGAAGCCAATCCCCGTGCTTCCCGAACAGTTCCGTTTGTTAGCAAGGCCACCGGTGTTCCTCTAGCCAAAGCAGCAGCTCGCATCTCTTTAGGTTCAACGATTGCATCTCTTCGAGCAGAAGGATTACTTCCAACCTCTGGTGATGCAGTGGCGAAAGGGATTAGCGTTAAAGAGGCAGTACTGCCATGGAATCGTTTCAGAAGAGTTGATGGACGCGGTGTTGATGCAGTTCTCGGGCCAGAAATGAGATCTACGGGTGAGGTTATGGGCATCGCAGATACTTTCGGTGAAGCCTATGCAAAATCACAAATCAGCTCCTTCGGACCACTTCCAAAATCTGGCACTGTGTTTATATCGTTAGCGGATAAAGATAAGAAGTCCGGCGTTAACCCGGCGCGAGAATTGAGCGCATTAGGCTTCAGACTTCTCGCTACAGATGGAACTGCGCGCTTACTTAGCGAGAACGGTATTCCTGCAGTCGTTGTGCGAAAGAACTCTCAAGGAACCGGTCCAATGGGAGAGAAGACAATTGTTGAGCTTCTCAATGGTGGTGATATTGATTTGGTAATCAATACTCCGGTTGGTCGTGGAACACGAGCTGATGGATGGGCAATCAGAACTGCTTCGGTGCAACGTTCAATTCCTATCATCACAACTACAGCTGGCTTCAGTGCGGCAGTTCAAGGCATTAAAGCTCTTCAGGCCGGAGTACTCTCTGTTTCTCCAATTCAAGAATGGCTCAAGAAGTAATGGGCACGATTAATAAGAACGCTGTACAGCAGAACGCAACCGTTATCTCAAATAAACGCGTGGGGTCTTATCATCAGATCCTGCTAAATGTTGGCGATGTAGTTAAACAATGTCGACCTGGCAATTTTGTTGCGATAGCTGTCGGTGGAGATTCTTCGAAGATGATTCTTCGCAGAGCTTTCGCAATTTCAAGAGTCTCTGAAAATTCTCAATACGGTGGCTCTATGGAACTCATTGTTGCGCCACATGGTTCTGGTTCCAAATGGTTGTGCGGATTACCTGAAGGCAGCGAGATAGATATCGTCGCTCCATTGGGAACCGCTTTTGGAATTCCTACGGAGCCAATTAACGCCCTGCTGATTGGTGGCGGTTATGGTTCTGCGCCTCTCTTCGGTCTTGCAGACGTGTTGAAAACTCGAAACTGTAAAGTGGACATGTTGCTTGGAGCCAGTGTGGGAGCGAAAATTTATGCTCCTCTTGAAGGCAAGAGATCGGTTAACTCCCTGAAAATTTACACAGAAGACGGATCGATGGGGGAGAAGGGCCGAGTTACTGAGTCACTTCTAGAGATTGTTGCTAACCGTTCGATCGATGTCATTTATTCTTGCGGACCAATGGGAATGCTGAGAGCAATTACTGAGTTAGTTTCTTCAACTGATGTGATTCACCAATGTGCAGTTGAAGAATCTATGGCGTGCGGAATTGGCATATGTATGACATGCGTGCTTCCCGTAGTAAATCAAGACGGTCAAGTTTCAATGGTTCGTTCATGTATTGATGGACCTGTCATGGATGGTTCTACTGTGAAATGGGATCTGGTTGGACAAGTACCGGAGGTTCATTCATGAACATGCCAGTTGATATGTCTACTACTCTCGGAAATGCTTGGTTCCCAACTCCAATCTTCACTGCAAGTGGATGTGCAAGTAGCGGAAAAGAGCTCTCTCAATTTTTTCCTCTCAAAGATGTTGGTGCAATAGTCACTAAATCAGTGATGAGCAAGCCTCGACATGGACGTCCAACACCGCGAATGGCAGAAACCCCTTCTGGAATGTTGAATTCAATAGGGCTTCAGGGCCCTGGTATTGATTCCTTTCTTGCAAATGATGTGCCATGGTTACTTGAGCAAAAAGCCCGCGTCGTAGTTTCAATAGCGGGTGAAACCATTGAAGAGTACGCAACACTTGCTCGTAAGTTACGTTCGGTATCAGGGATTAGCGCGGTAGAAGTAAATATTTCATGTCCAAATGTTGAAAATAGAGGCTTAGTTTTTGCCTGCGATCCAGATGCTTCACGTCGAGTTATTGATGGAGTTCGCAAAACAATCGGGGGAGAACTTCCGATTATTGCCAAACTCTCACCAGATGTAACAAATCTTCCTGAAATTGCTCGAGGTGTTGTGGACGCTGGAGCCGATGCACTGGCACTGATCAATACTGTTTTAGGAATGGTCATAAATGTTGACACGATGAAGCCACACCTTGGTGGTAAAACTGGTGGGCTTTCAGGGCCTGCAATCAAACCCGTTGCAGTAAGAGCGATTTACCAAGTTCACGCCGCACTCCCTGAAGTACCAATTTTAGGAATGGGCGGAGTCTCTTCTGGTCGCGATGCATTTGAGTTAATTCTCGCTGGAGCTTCAGCTGTTTCTGTTGGCACAGCAAGTTTTGGAAACCCAAGTGCGTTGGTCAAAATACAAGAGGAACTTAGAGAGATTCTTAGTGCCAAGGGATTTGCCACCTTAAAGCAAGCAGTTGGATATGCTCATAGAGAGGAGAACGCATGAAAGCCCCGATAGTTTTAGCCGTCGATACAAATAATTTAGAAACCGCTCAGCGCTGGATTGAAGCTACGCGCGAGAGCGTTTCGGTGTATAAGTTAGGTCTTGAATTTTTTCTTAACTTTGGTCAAACGGGAATTTCATCAATAAAGAGCGTCACAGATGCAGATATTTTTCTTGACTTAAAGCTTCACGATATTCCACATACAGTTTCTGGCGCTGCTCATGCTATTCGCGATCTGAGTCCAAAATTCCTCACAGTTCATGCATCTGGCGGTAGGTCAATGATCGAAGCCGCGGTAGCCGCTGTACCTTCAACTGATGTAACGGCCGTAACAATTCTTACTTCACTTTCTGAAGAAGATTTGTTTGAAGTAGGATTTGCTAATAATGCACTTGAGAGCGCAGTAGCGTTGGCAAAGATGTCTGTATCTGCCGGTGCTAAAGCGATTGTGTGTTCGCCTTTAGAAATCGTTGCCATCAGATCTGCTGTTGGCCCTGAAACGACGATTATCACGCCGGGAGTGAGACCACTTTCCGAGGTTGGCTCCGATGATCAAAAACGAACTATGACCCCAAGAGATGCCATTGATAACGGTGCATCGCTGGTAGTTATTGGAAGACCGATTACAGGTTCTTGGAAAGATGGCGCTGAAGCTATGAGAGCCAAAGCAAGACTTATCGCTGATGAGATTCTGAAGTAAATTTCTCCCATGGGATCCCCACCACAACTCTCGCAGGAGCAGAGAGCGCAAGCGTTACTCAAGGCAAAGCTTTCTCGTCAAGAGCGTGCTCGCGTGAAAACACTCTACAAAAATAATGAGATTTCTTTTTCAGAAGTTCTTGATCTCGCACTGACAAATGAGGCTATTGCGAAGATGCGTGTTCTAGAACTGATTGAATCTAAAGCCGGAGTGGGAAAAATTCGCGGAAAGGCACTCCTTGAAAAAATGGAGATCTCGTTAACAAGAAGAATCCAAGGTCTCGGTAGGCATCAACGAACACAACTTCTCAAAGAATTTCAAGCTCCATCTGCAATCTCGCGTGGCAAGTTAGTAGTTCTTTCTGGACCCGGGGGCGTTGGCAAAAGTACCGTTGCTAAAAAATTGCGCGAAGGATCACCCTTTGTTGTAAGCGTCTCTTCCACCACGCGAGCTCCACGGTTTAATGAAGTCAATGGCATTGATTATCACTTCTTCACAGATGATCTCTTCGATGAGGCAATTAAGCGCGGTGATTTTCTGGAGTGGGCAGAGTTTGCAGGGAATAGATATGGAACTCCATTAGCTCCAGTTGAAAAGGCGTTAGCGGCAGGTGAAAGCGTTCTTCTTGAAATCGAAATAGAAGGTGCGAAACAAGTGAAGAAGAAGATGCCTGAAGCACTTCTGGTTTTTCTTGAGCCACCTACATGGGAAGAATTGGTTTCTCGTCTTGAGGGTCGGGGTACTGACAGTCCCGAAAGAAGGGCAGCCCGCTTAGCTTTAGCCCAAGAAGAGATGGCGGCGGCCTCGTTTTTCGATAAAGTCCTCATAAATGACGAGGTCGAGAAGGTTGTTGCTTCCCTGATAGAATTCGCATCTGCCTAAATAGGCTAAGAACTTTTCAAGGAGTAAATCATGAGCGCACATATGGACGGAATCACAAATCCACCTATTGATGAGTTGCTAGATAAAGCGGGATCGAAGTACAGCCTGGTTCTCTACGCAGCAAAGCGCGCACGTCAGATTAATGCGTATTACTCACAACTTGGTGAAGGTCTTCTTGAATACGTTGGACCACTAGTGGACACACACGTTCATGAGAAGCCATTGTCAATTGCACTTCGTGAAATTAACGAAGGACTTTTGACCATCGAAAATCTTGAACCAACTGCATAACCTTTAACTAACAATGCGCCAGGGTGACCGCGAGATAATTCTCGGTGTTGGCGGGGGAATAGCGGCTTACAAATCGTGCGATCTTCTTCGCCGTCTTTTGGATCGCGGATATAAAGTCACAGTTGTTCCCACTCCTTCAAGTCTGAACTTTGTCGGTAAGGCTACGTGGGAGGCCCTCTCTGGGCGTTCAGTCACAACTGAAGTCTTTGAAAATGTGCAGGAAGTCAGACACATCTCACTTGCTAAGAATTCTGATTACATCATCATTGCTCCTGCCACCGCTGATTTAATCGCGCGATTGGCAATGGGTAGAGCAGATGATTTGTTAACAAATGTTTTTCTTGCATCAGAATCTCCAAAGATGCTTGTTCCGGCGATGCATCCGCAAATGTGGAGTAACGAAGCCACGAGAGCGAATGTAGAGATTCTTAGATCTCGCGGAGTACTGGTTATGGAACCGGTTGTTGGCGCACTCACTAGTGGCGATGTTGGTCAAGGAAGATTTCCAGAGACAACTTCCATTATTACCGAGTTTGAGAATTTCACTCATCCATCCCTAGATTTCGCAGGAAAAAAAGTATTGGTCACCGCTGGCGGAACTCGAGAACCTATAGATCCCGTTCGATTTATCGGAAATAACTCATCTGGAAAACAAGGATTTTCGATAGCTCAAGGTGCTCTCAATCGTGGAGCAGAAGTAACTTTGATAGCGGCAAATTCATCTCTTCCAGACATTCCTGGCGTTCGGATGATTCGTGTATCAACTGCTGCTGAAGTTCATCATCACGTTCTTGCTGAATTTCCACAATGCGATCTGCTAGTTATGTCAGCTGCGATAGCAGATGCAAGACCATTGCATCTCACGGATTCCAAGATCAAGAAAGGCGATCTAAAGACCATCGAACTGACAGAGAATAAGGACATACTTAAAGATGTTGCATTGATAAAAGCAAGACAGATAATCATCGCCTTTGCAGCCGAGACTTCCCATGATGTACATCAAGCCCAAGAGAAGCTCATCAGCAAGGGTGCGGACATTCTTTATCTCAATGATGTGTCACAGGGGGATATTTTCAATAGTGAGACAACGTATGGTGAAATTTTTATCAAAGGTGGGTCCTCGCATAAAGTGGCCAAAACCACCAAAGACACGCTTGGTGAAGAACTACTCAATCAAGCCCTAGTTCAGTTAGGTTAACCCAATGTCAAAGCGCCTATTTACATCCGAATCAGTAACCGAAGGTCACCCAGATAAGATCGCAGATCAAATCTCAGATGCGATTTTGGATTCGTTACTTGAACAAGATCCTTCTAGCCGTGTTGCAGTAGAAACTCTTATCACCACAGGTCAGGTTCACGTTGCTGGTGAAGTAACGACTAATGGTTATGCAGATGTTATGGGCATCGTACGAGATACCGTAATTGGTATTGGTTACGACTCATCGGTAAAAGGATTTGACGGTAACAGTTGCGGTGTTTCTATCTCAATTGGACAGCAATCACCTGATATCGCACAAGGAGTTGACGATGCGTTCGAGCATCGCGTTGCCTCTGCTGTAGATCCTTTGGATTTGCAAGGTGCTGGAGATCAAGGTCTCATGTTCGGTTATGCATGTGATGACACGAAAGAATTGATGCCACTTCCTATTTGGCTAGCACATGAGCTTGCACAGCAGCTTTCAAAGGTTCGCAAGAGTGGTGCGCTTCCATATCTTCGCCCAGATGGAAAAACTCAAGTCACGATTGAATATGACGGGGATCGAGCAATCGCTCTTGATACAGTCGTTATTTCTAGCCAACATGCTGAAGAGGTTGATGTTGCAAAGCAACTCACTCCTGAAGTAATTTCTCAAGTCATTGATCCAGTTCTAGCAAAGATTGATTTGCCGCGAAAAGATATGCGCGTTCTGATTAACCCAACAGGTCGATTTGTTATCGGTGGACCAATGGGTGATGCGGGTTTAACTGGCAGAAAAATTATCGTTGATACTTATGGCGGAATGGCTCGTCATGGTGGTGGTGCATTTTCAGGGAAAGATCCTTCAAAGGTTGATCGTTCTGCGGCCTACGCAATGCGATGGGTTGCGAAAAATGTTGTGGCAGCTGGTTTAGCAAGACGTTGTGAAGTTCAGGTTGCCTACGCAATCGGTAAAGCACAGCCAGTTGGAGTCTTTGTTGAAACTTTTGGAACTGAAACTGTTCCAGTCCAAAAGATTCAGAATGCGGTAACAACCGTCTTTGATTTACGACCAGCAGCAATAATTCGCGATCTCAATCTTAAGCGTCCAATTTATTCACAGACCGCTGCTTATGGTCACTTCGGTCGCGAACTTCCCAATTTCACTTGGGAAGCCACTAATCGCGTCGCAGAACTTCAAGCAGCAGTTAAATAGTTAGCAGATAGGCACGTGGCGCCGATAAGGCCACTCAGGCTTAAAAGCGAACGCGTTCAAAAAAATACTGGGGCAATTGCTTCAGATCAGTCATGCGTAGAAGTAATCGTAGACACCGGTGTTTTTCATCTTGATAAGAGTTTTACATACTTAGTTCCTGAATCCTTCTCTGAAATCTGCGCTACAGGAACGAGAGTGCAAGTCCCATTCAACGGTAGAGAGCTAGAGGGATTTGTTCTCAAGAGATTTTCTTCTGAGACCACAGCCGGACTGAAAGCTCTCACCAAAGTTCTGACTCCATTTCCCGTAGCCTCTGAAAAATCTTTGGCGCTCATGTTGCGGGTTGCACAACAATGGGCGGCTCATCCGTACGATGTCATCAGATCGGCAATACCTCCGCGGATTGCATCAGTTGATAAGAAACAGTGGGAACTGCCGGCTCACTCTTCGCAGAGTGCGAATTCAGTCGCGGAATATCTGCAACTCCCACCTTGCGAGAACCCATATGTAGTACTCAGACGTTTTGTACGCGACGTCCACAAAGGTGGTTCTGTCCTAATCCTGCTTCCGGACACCCGATCTTTACAACGTTTGCATACTGAATTTCCTGAGGCAATTGTTCTTGATTCGCAATTAGAACGAACGGTGCGCTACGAGAATTTCCTAAAGGCCAAATATTCGTTAGGAAATATAGTGATCGGAACACGATCAGCGATCTTTGCCGATATCCAGGATTTAGAGAGAATTGTAATCGTCGATGAAGGTTCAGAGAGTTTCTATGAACCTAGAACACCTGGCTGGAACGTTCGCGATGTTGCTCTTATACGTGCGGAGATGGAGTCGGTTCCAATTAGTTTTATGGGTTACTCACCGAGTGTAGAAATTGGTTTCTTGCTGGAAGAGAAGAAAGTTGCCTATCGATCCATCAGCGCCAGGTTGCGCGTGGATAGTTTTCAACCAGAATATTCCGAACTCTTACCTGGAAAACTTATCAAAGAAATCAAATCCTCTCTGAAGTCTGGCGCAGTTCTGGTTATCGCACCACGCAAGGGATACGCCCAAGGTATTCAATGCGCAAAATGTAGAAATGTTGCACTGTGCGATTGTGGAGGGCGTTTGGCTAAAGCAAGTGAGGCATCCTCTATCGAGTGTTCACTATGTGCATTAGTGCGAAAAGATTGGAGCTGCGCGTGGTGTAAAGGGACTACTCCGTATCTGGTAACACGAGGTAGCGCTAGATTCGCACACGAGATTGGCAAAGCAATTCCTGGAGTACTGATTTCATCATCAGAGGGCGATCACATACTTGATGATTTTTCTGTCACTGAGGGAATAGTTGTAGCAACTCCTGGCGCCGCGCCATATGTCGCACAAGGTTATTCAGCGGTTGTGTTTCTTGAGGCAGAATCTCTCTTGTCTCAAGCAGATTT
>WLCS01000034.1 GCA_009705185.1 Actinomycetota bacterium | reverse complement strand
TCTTTCAATGTGAGTGTGATTGGAGTTTCAAAGAATGTATGACGTGACTTCACTGACGCAATTACTTCGGCAACGACAGGAATTGGAATATCTTGAGGAATAACAACGAGGCCACCGCGGCGAGCCATTGTCTCTGCCATTCGACGACCTGCGATTGCTGTCATATTAGCTACAACAAGTGGAATCGTTGTTCCACTGCCGTCATGTGATGAAAGATCTACTTCCATTCGGCTTGTAAGTTCTGAATGGCTTGGCGCCATGAAAACATCGTCGTATGTCAGATCAAATATTGGTTCGTTAATAAATCGCACGTATTAAATCCTACCTAGTTTAAGGAGTTCTTCGCGAGTGACTGCCTTGCGACGCGGCTTGCCAACTGGTTCACCAGCAGCTATTTCAGCCTCATTAATTGCCTGCCAGTGCTGTTGGCTTACAACTTTGTTATGTGTAATTACATCCACAAGATCCCCAGAATTCTTGGGGGTGCCTAGATCTTCAATCAATAGCTTCATAACTTCTGCAGCATCTGATTTATTCGTTCCAATAACTCCAGAAGGTCCACGTTTTGCCCAGCCAACAACATAAATATTTTCTTTTACGCGGCCATCTACATTTACAACTTTTCCTTTTTCATATGGGACACCTTGTAGTGGGGTTGCTTCATATCCAATAGCAGTAATGACCAAACCACATTTGATACTAAAAGTTTCATCGCTTCCAGTCTTTTGAAATACAACTTCCTCCACGCGTCCTTCGCCCTTAATTTCTTTAGGTGTTGCTAGGAATTGAAATTTCATTGTTCGATCATGGCTTGTTGGTTCGCGGTCAGCAATCAAGAGCATTGCATCAAGATTGCTCTTTGTGTCTTTCTCTATAGCCTCGCCTGCACGAACAATTGCAGCCTCGACATCAAACTTACTAATAACAACATTTGTATGTTCGAGCTTTGGAAGCTCACGCAGTTCAGGAGAAGTAAATGCCGCATGCTCTGGGCCACGTCGGGCACTAATAACAACAGTGCGTACCGAGCTCTGCTTCAACGCATCAATTGCATGATCAGCAGTATCTGTTGGATCAAGTTCAGCTGGATCAAGTGCCAACATACGCGCAACATCCATTGCAACGTTGCCTGCGCCAATCACAACAGCGGTTTCGCTGGTTAAATCAATTGCTTCATCGTTAAAGTCTGGATGAGCGTTATACCAAGGTACAAATGTTGCTGCAGACATGGATCCTGGAAGATCTTCGCCTGGAATTCCGAGCTTTTTTCCAAGAGCCGAACCAGTAGCAATGACTACTGCGTCATAATTCTGTTGCAATTGTTCGATCGTTACATCTGTGCCGAGTTCAACATTTGCAAATAATCTAAAGCCTGGTTCGTTTGCAACCTTTTCGAATACTTTTGAAACTGTTTTAATTTTTGGATGATCTGGGGCAACACCACTACGGACGAGTCCCCACGGGGTAGGCAGACGTTCGATCATGTCGATTGCGAATTTCAAGTCATCGGTGTGAAGATTTTGAAGTGCCTGTGCTGCAAAGTAGCCGGCAGGTCCAGCACCGACGATTGCTACTTTGTATGAAGGCACCAAGATTCCTTTGTTAGAAACTAACTGGCGGAGACGGAGAGATTCGAACTCTCGAGAGTATTTCTACCCTACCTCGTTAGCAGTGAGGCGCACTCGACCGGGCTATGCGACGTCTCCAAGTGTGGTTTGAGTTTACAGGGAAATGCCTCGAACTGGTAAACCGGTATCGCCCATTAGTCACGCTTGGCGCGAGAGTTAGCGGCCCAGAATGAATCGAAGTGTAAGTAGAAATCCAAATCGTTTAGATGGTGGCTTCAGGATGAAAAGTAATCTCATTACTGGCGCCCAAATTCCGAAAACTCGTGAGAATATTTTGGATCGCGCTAGCGCATCAGCTTTGTCGTTCCGCAAGTTTCCAGAACTTTCAGAAGGATGCGTGGCAATAACAATTGGTAAGAAGCGACCTTTGAGCCCCGCACGAAGTGCATCAGCAATCAAAATATATTCGTCACCCAAATAGTACTTAGCTCCAGCCCCAAAATTTTCATCGAAATAAATGGACTTGCTCTTAAAATCTTCCACTCTAATCATCATTTCGTATGTTGCTGCTTTCCCAGAATTTGTCAGCTTTAAATCATGGGCTTTTTTTGGATAACTCTTTCTAAGAGTGTTTTTCTCATCGACTGCCTGCATCAATAGAATGGAAATATTCTTATGTTCTTCAAGAAATTGAATTGCCTTCTTAATGGATTCTTCGTTGAAGGTAATGTCATCATCGCCAAATAGTAGATACCTAGTTTCCGCATTTGAAATCGCTGCGTTTCGACTTTTAGCAACACCTTTACTTGGTAGTTCGATTCTTTTGTAATTACTTCCTGGAAGATTGGCTGCCATTGCAGTTGATCCCTGAACTATCACCAAGTTCTCAAATGACTCGAGAAACTTGATGTTCTGCTCGCGCTCGGCAAGTGTCGAGTAGCCGATAGTTAACAAGGCGTTGCTATTCACTATGTGTGAGCGCCCTTGCAAATCTCATGAGCCCAGTTGAAATATTAGAGAAGTTCGAGTTCTGCATTCTTAAGCCAAAGAAGAGAACGATAGTATTTGGCTTGCTAATTCCGCCTGTATAACTAAAGTAAATCAGTAAACCTAACAGGACAATCATCGCAATTCCAGAAATAAGGATTCCTGTCTCTCCGGATTTGATTCGAGTACCGATTCGAACAGCATTGGCGACTGGGTTTTTATTTTTTCGTGCGATAACAAAGCCGCGTTGAGCTTCAATTTGGTGTTGGAACAATCTTCCATAAATCTGGAATATTCCTAAGACGACCAAGAGGTTGAGCAGTCCAAATTTCCAATTGAGGTATGTAAAGAACAGGAATATGACACCAAGCTGTGTGCACGTACTGAGTAAGTTAGTGAGCTCAAAAGCTAGAGACCACCGCCAGTTTTCTTTGGCCCCAACCACTTCAGAGTTGGAGGCTTTAAAAGCATTTTCGAACACACGTACTCTGTAAATTCGTTGAAGGAAGTGACCACCTCGAGTTATTCCAAAGAATAGGAAAAATCCAACAATAAAAATAATGAACTTGGTTTGGCTCATTTTTTCTTCATTGAGAATGATCTTCGTAAAGAGCTTTGCCACAGCTAACTCAGAAACTGAAATCATGGCCGCAATGAGTACGAGGCCCACTAATATCAAGCGATATCTCGTTGTAGTAAACAACTGTGTGAAAGCAGCATATAGCTCTCTAATAACAACTAGCATTCTTAGTTATTCCTTAATTTGGACGAAGTTACAATCGCTGTGATGTGTCCAAGGGTAACAAAGGTTGCAATTCCCAGCGCCACTGTAAGAGATGCGCTAAAACTTCCAAAAAGCACTACATAGATTGTGAACTCAACGGAGTGAAACATTCTCTGCGCTGGTAAATAGTTAAATGCTTTTCTAATAGTTCTCAGCAAGCCCTGCACTGGAAGGTTCGCACCCTTTTTATCTTGGATCTTATTGAGACCCGAAAATGCTCGGGCGACATGCACTGCGTCATTAAGACCTTTATTAATAATGACGAGGATCGCAAGCAACGCTCCAAAATATGGATAAATTGAACTTGTCACTGACTGGTCCGGCCAATTTGCTAAACGTAATCCTAAACAGAGAGGTAATAAACATTCAGCGAGGTAATGGCCAAGTTTGTCTAAGAAAATTCCCATTGGAGATTTTGTATTTCTCCAACGGGCAACTTCGCCATCGCAACAGTCGATTAACATTTGTAGCTGGCTTAAGAAGAGAGCGAGTGCTATTCCAACCCACCCTTGTATGAGCAGTGCCGGCCCAATTGATGCGCCAGTAATAATCATTAACCAGGTGACACCGTTTGCGGATATCGAAGTCTTCAGCAAAATACGTGTGAGATATGGGGACAATCTTCGCTGATATAGATCTGCAATCCAATGCTCAGAAGTTGAGCGACCCGTTACAGAAACTGGTTGTGAAATTTCGCGGATCTGAGCAATTGTCGGGCGGGCTGGTCTTTCTGTCATTTTATTCCGCCCCCGCTTTACGGCTGGTTACCCATTGAATTGATGAAATAACGAAGAAGAGAATCCCAAAATAATAGACCAGTGGCAGTAATGAAAGTCCGGTCCAAATAAACGCTGCAAGAACTAACAATCGTCCTGCAATAAACCCGCCTGCGATAGAGAGCCATCGTGGTTTAGCTTCTGACTGCAGTGCACGATACATGTTGTCGTAATGATTAAAGAGGATCGCAAACAAGAGTAAGAACAAGACAGAACGATCTAAATCGCTAAAGACAGCAAGGGCAATGAAAACAGCGCCTTCGAAAAATCTAAGAATTGAAGGCTCAACCCAATCAAATCTGTTGTTTGATTTCGGGTCACGGAAAGTATCCAATTGATCATCAATGAGGTTTCTATTCACTCGATCCTTAGGCCACGTTAAAGTCTTGATAATTCGACCTCTGAAAACCAATGCAATTGATATGAGTGAAAGAATTGGCATGATGGTGAATGTAAATGCTGCGCCTCCTATTACAGATGAGGCACTAATTACTAGCCATCGTTCCCCAATCGGGAATTGCAAAACCTTCTTAGACCAGTATTCAAATCGAGTTTTCTTCTCACGTTCGAAGTTTATAAATCCATCGGATTTAATTTCAAAACTTATTGGCAATAACTGAGTACTTCTAATCTTGTTAATTCTTGCAAAGTTGTAATCGGATAGGTGTCTAAATGTTTGAAATAACATCATTCCCATAGCAGGTACCCACAGATCGCGACCATCTTTTGCCGCGCCGTAAGCAAGAGCGAAGAAGACTAAATATTCTTTAATTCTGTCTGTAATTGCATCGAGCCAAGCACCAAGCTGAGAAAATTGTCGGGTGTAACGTGCTAATTCACCATCAACACAATCGATAATAATGCTGAGTTGCAATAAAACCGCACCGATAAAGATTGACCAAAAATCTCCACGGCTAAATTCGTAAGCAGAAAGCAGTCCTACGGCGAAAGAAATGAGTGTGACTTGATTTGGGGTCATCTTCAGTCGAACAGCCAGCCACGTAAATAATTTTGAGAATTTGCGAAGGAAGAAGACTGAAAAGAAACCATCGTTTGCCCGGTTCGCCAGCTTTAAGCGCAATCGTGCATCGTTAAGTGATGCAATTTCTTTCCTTACAGATTCTCGCTCGCTCGCATTTGAAGATCTGATGTGAGGAGCACCAGCTACTTCCGCAGGAGCCACTACAAGTGCGGCTCGGACGAGAGCAACAAGAACGAGATCCAGTGCATTACCTGGATGATTCGTATCTTTTACTTTGGATAAAATCTCAATAATTTCTGATCTTTGACTTTGCGATAATCGAACTATGCCGAGAAATGTGTGATTGCCATGTCCTACTTCGTGAAAATCTGAACTTGCTCCGGTGATGCGCCCCTGACTAACGCGAGTAAGCCCGTCTTTTGTTTTTGCAACAAGTGCGGTCGTGACGGTTCGCGGATAGTCAGTAAGTAATTCAAGGTGCGGCTGGGAAACTACCGAACCTTCATCGATAAGCAAGAGGTCTTGATTGCTTGATTCAAATGCCTGAAGAATTTCAGCAATCTTGGTGCTCGGATGAACATCAAAAGTACGAAGATTTCCGGTCATAAGCGGTAATCTATCGTGCTTAAGCGGAAAATTCGGTCAAAGTTAGGTCAAGAAGGTAGAGATGGCGATTCAAGTTGTAATTCTTGCAGCAGGTATGGGAACTAGGTTGGGAAAGCCTTGGCCTAAACCACTTACTGCTTTATCTGACGGCCGATCCATCATGCAACAACAAATGGAAAATGTCACAAAAGTTTTTGGAGACAAGGCTCGAATCACAGTTGTCGTTGGATTTAAATTGGAAATGATTATTGAAGCTCATCCAAATGCAAGTTTTGTCTATAACGAAATTTATGATCAGACAAATACATCAAAGAGTTTATTGAAGGCTCTTACAGCAAGTCATGAGCCAGGTGTGCTCTGGTTAAACGGAGATGTTGTATTCGATGCAAAAGTTCTTGAAAGAGTCGCATCACGAATCGAATCTGAGAAATCATTTGTTTGCGTAAATACTTCAGCAACTGCTGAAGAAGAAGTGAAATACACAGTTGACCAAAATGGATTCATTAAAGAGCTTTCAAAAACTGTTCAGAACGCGCTTGGAGAAGCAGTTGGTATCAATTTCATTTCTGCAAACGAGAAAGCTCATGTCATCGAGCAACTCAAAGCGTGTGGCGAACAAGATTACTTCGAGCGTGGTCTTGAACTTGCTATTGAGAAGAACGGGATCAAATTAGAGCCTGTCGACATCTCTGACTTATTTGCAGTGGAAGTAGATTTCCAAGCGGATTTAGACCGCGCTAATGAGGGTCTTAAGTAACTAACTGTTAACTCGGCGAAGTCCTTCTTTAATTGCCATTTCAACTTCAGAGATTTTTAACTCTGGAATTGTGACAGTTTCGACTAGTGGTTCAATCTCGCTCCATTTAAGTTTCGGATCAATTGGAGTTGGACTAATTACTTTCACATCTGCACCGAGCGCGTAATCGATGTATTTGATTCCATCGCCATGTACATATTCTTCAAATCCTTTAAAAACCACGAGCGCACAAGGTATTCCGTAACTTTGGCAAGTAATCAATACGTGCATCGCACTTGTGACTACACAGTCATACTGAAGCAAGGTCTCAATGAATTCAACAATGTCGTTAGGGTGTGAGACTTGCACAGATAGCTCATCGAAGTTCTTAGGAAGTTTTACTGGCGCCTGCAAGTGTGTGTGGTGGCGAACCAGCGCAATACGCCCGTTTGTTTCCCCGCGAGTTAAAGGCAAAATTCTTGATAAAACGACCGCTGGATCTCCATAGTTTTCTACGAGAGGTCCACCCGATTGCACAATCAGTTCAGCGGTATGCGGACCGCGCACCGATACGAAATCGGCTTTGGGATTGATAGCGTGTTTAAAGGAACTGACGCCTGTTCCAACAACAACGGAATTACTCTTGATAAAGCGACCTACGGAACCCAAGCTCACGATGTGCTTTTTAGGGGCTCTGGTTGTGAGGCCTTGAAAAATTAGTTTGCTTTCGGTGTAATGATTAAAAATAAATGGAGTCAGCCAATCTCCGTAATTTCCTGGGTATGGGTTTTCCCACCATGACAACGAAATCTTTTCTTTGCTTGGCTTTGCTGCATAGGCCAAGAAACTTGAGGCAACTCGAATAGCTGCAGTTTCATATCGGTTTGGTAGAACTTTTCGTTTGAAAATTGCAAGAGCTTCGTTGTGTTTAGTTATATCGCCAGCTTTTCCAGCTGCTACTAAATCTTGTACGGCTTGGCTGCTTAAGTTGTTGTGCTTCTTACCAGTTAAGAAGCCAGTTACCCCAGATGCATCTACAAGCAAACGTGCCTTGGTCGAAATACCTTCAGGCAACTTCTCTTCAATCAACTTTGCAAGTTCGAGTAGATCCCTCTTTGGATTTATCTTCTTCTTTGCCGTGTTTCCTTTGTGCTGCTCCACTTTGTTCTTGAAATTATCAACTTGACCACTGGATCCAAATCTAAAAAATACTTCGTGGCTTTCAAGGGTTCCTGCGCCTTTATCTACTGCACAGTTAGAGGGAATGATTTGGAAAGTCATGTTTGGCGAAACTGCTCTCCATGCTTCTTCAAAGAAGAAATCATCGGTTGCGCGCACGGTAGCCGCAGATTCAAATTCGGCTGCTGCTCTCACCATTTTTCTTGCTTGAGCAGTCGTGTTAATTCCCCAGAAACATGGTTCCCAAAAACGACCTTTACTCTCATAGCCAATTTTTGATGGGGTACTAAATCCTCTTTGAAATCCAACAATGTCAGCAGTTGAATTAAGAATGAAGTCTGGAATCGAAAATAGTTCGCAATCTACATCTACCCAGAAAACTTTTTTATCTGGGTTTTGTTCGCACACTTCGGCGATAAACCCAACTTTTTTGCGACAAATATCTGCCCAATCTTCGCCCTGCCGTTTTGAAATTTGTCGAAGATCGTATGCAATTCCTAGCTCTTCAAGATTTTTCTGCAATCTTGCCGCATGGTTTCTGTAGTAATCATCACCAGTAAAAAACGAGCAGACAATGGCGTTCTGAATCTTGAGTCTCTTTGTATTTTTAAGTGAGACAGGAGCAGCAAATTGCTCTTCAAGCGCCGCAAGGATGTCCTTGCCTTCGAAGTCGAGCGTGCTCATGAAAGTAAGGTAAGTCAACGAGTTGAATACAAGCCGTTTTCACGGCAAATGGAAGTAATACTTTAGGTGAACAGAAGGTTGCGTATTTCTGTGCTAGCGACGAATTCTCCGCACAATTCTCCATGTAACAAGCGCGAGTGCGAGAAGTCCAACACCTTTCCAGAAAGTAATTGGGAATCGATTATGTTCTTCTAACGCCGGGCTGATAAATGAACCGTCAGCTGTAATTTTTAATGAAGTGACTACACCTGCATGGTCAGTTCCATACGGTGGTTGCTTTCCAATTATTTTGCTTGTCTCTACCTGGACACCATTTTTTACAAAGATGTAGTCGAGTCGATCAGTGAAGCCAAAATCATTACCCATTTT
>WLCS01000033.1 GCA_009705185.1 Actinomycetota bacterium | reverse complement strand
TGGCAAATATGTAATCGAGATTGAACATGATCTGCAAGTAAAATATCTCTTGCAATAATTGCCTCTTCAGCAATTGCTGGCCAGCCCTTTAATCCAAGTTGTGACGAAACAAAGCCTTCGTTCATTTGCGAATCATCCGTCAGACGTGGATCTTGGGCGTGTTGTGCAATTACTCCCCCGAATTGTTTTACATATTCGAGTGCTCTTCTCATAATGAGCGGATCAGATACACAATGACCATCATCGCTAAATACACGTACTTGTGCCTCTGAATCAGCCATAGCGCCGATATCAGCCAACGTCTTTCCCGCTAAATCTTGAGTAACTGCACCGATAGGAAAGACATCAACTAAACCCGCCGCCTTACCAAGACGGAATACTTGTTCAACCACGCCTGCAGTATCTGCAACCGGCGATGTATTAGCCATCGCACTTACCGCAACAAAACCACCTTTAGCCGCCGCTTGAGAACCTGAAAGTACGGTTTCTGAATCTTCTTTACCGGGTTCACGTAAATGCGTGTGGAGGTCGACGAGCCCTGGAAGAACAACACAATTCTTTGCTGAAATAAGTTCGGCATCTGCGTGAACCAAATTCTTTCCAATTTCTGAAATGACTCCGTTGCTCACATAAATATCTGACTGCGTTCCATCAGGGAGGGAACCATCCTTTATCAAGTAAGAATTACTCATAGATTAAATCTCACCTTCTGTTGAGCCTGCGAGCAAGAGATACAAAATAGCCATTCGAATACTTACTCCGTTTTTCACTTGTTCCAAAATAACTGAACGCGCACTGTCAGCAGACTCTGCCGTTATTTCCAGCCCTCTATTCATGGGTCCAGGATGCATCACTATTGCGTTTCTTTTCATGCGAGAAAGTCGATCTGTATTGAGTGCAAAGTAGTGCGAATATTCTCGAGCATTCGGGAAAAACATTTCAGACATTCTCTCGAGTTGAATACGCAACATCATGACGACATCAACTTCGCTGACAATTGCATCGAAATCGTAAGAGATATTTACTGGCCACATTTCGACACCGACAGGAAGAAGCGTCGGAGGCGCAACAAGAGTGACTTGAGCTCCAAGCTTTGTCAGAAGAAGTACATTTGAACGCGCAACCCGAGAGTGCAAAATATCTCCCACGATAGCTACATGCAATCCAGCTAAATCACTATTTCCTCGAGCCAAATTCTGACGAATCGTAAATGCATCCAATAGTGCTTGACTAGGATGTTCGTGAGTTCCATCTCCGGCGTTAATAACTGCACCAGACATCCATTTGTTTGCTGCCAAGGTGTGAGCTGCTCCCGAAGCGCTATGTCGAATGATTACCGCATCAGCGCCCATCGATTGAAGTGTTTGAGCAGTGTCTTTCAGAGATTCACCTTTACTTACGCTGGAACCCTTCGCTGAAAAATTGATTACATCAGCTGATAAACGCTTGGCCGCAGCTTCAAATGAAATTCTCGTTCTCGTTGAATCTTCAGCGAAGAGATTAACTACGGTTCTTCCGCGTAATGTCGGGAGTTTCTTCACGACTCCGTCAGAGGCTGCCGAGAGTGATTCGGCAGTGTCAAGAATGCGTATCGCATCCACTTTAGAGAGATCTGAAATAGATAGTAAATGCTTCATTGATCACTCCCCTCTTCCAAGAGCACTTCATCAATGGCATCAAATTCAACAAAGTGAACTTTAATCACCTGCTGTGCTGACGTTGGCAAATTCTTGCCAACATAATCTGCACGAATAGGAAGTTCGCGGTGACCTCTGTCTATAAGAACTGCTAGTTGCACAGTCTTTGGACGTCCGATTTCTCCTAGAGCATCAAGTGCGGCTCTGATTGTGCGACCCGAGTACAGAACATCATCGACAAGGATTACATTTCGACCTTCGACGCCAAGTGGTGGAATAACAGTGGGCATCAGGGCGCGCGGTGGGCGAAGACGTAAGTCATCACGGTGCAGGGTGATATCCAGAGTTCCAGTCTGAACAGGATTACCTTCGATTTCAGATATTGCAGCTGAGATTCTTTGGGCTAAATGTGCACCACGTGTAGGGATGCCTAAAATCGTGACAGTTTCGGAACCCGAATTTTTCTCAAGAATTTCATGCGCAATACGCGTAATAGCACGCGACATATCTGGCGCAGACAGGGCAAGGCTCATGTAGTTCTCCTTCCCCGCCTCACAGGACGGGTCGTTAAAGGATGTTGAGCAAAGAATACCACTCAAGTCTGAGTCCTGTGGATACGAAACAACCTGTGTGTCTAAGCCGAATAGCCTGTTTTTATGACTATTCAGATTACGGCTTTATCGGTTACCAATAAATTGCGCGAGATCAGAAGGGCAAAATCTCTCTCATTAAAAGACGTCGAACTCCTGAGTAACTCATCCATTAAGGCTGTTGTCTTGGGTTCCTACGAACGAGGTGCACGAAGCTTAAGCGTCAAACGGGCAATCTCTTTAGCCGAGCTCTATCAGATACCGGTATCTGAATTGTTTGGAGCATCTCCTGAAGCGTCCCCACGTACATCACCGAAACTTCTGCTTGATCTGAAATTAGTGAGATCCCGATCAAAAAATAGCGAACATCACTACGTGGGCAAATATCAAGACTTAATGCGTCTCTTGGAAAAAATCACATATGCCAGACAAGATTGGAACGGCGAGGTAATCTCAATACGAGAGTCGGACATTTCGACTATGAGTCTCTTGTTACGAATGAGTGAGTATGAGGTTCTTTTTTGGATAACCGAGGAATCGGTCTTACTGCAACTCAAGAAATAGATCTCTAGAGAGCAATACTTTCCTTAATCATAGAAATTTTTCCGAGTACACCATGGATATATCCCGAAGATTCATCGGTAGAAAGCTCCTTAGCCAATTTCAGAGCTTCATCAATAGCTATGCCATCATCAAGATCTGTAGACCAAACGATTTCGTAAATTCCCAAACGCAGAATGTTTCTATCTACCGCCGGAAGGCGATCCATATCCCATCCTTGGGCATAGGTTGTAATCAGCTCATCAATCTTTCGCTTATTCGCTACAACACCTTCGACTAAAACTTTTGTAAATTCACGAATAGGGCGAGCATCTGGCCCTTCCTCATCGATATCTCTGGCGACCATCAGATCTGAAGCTGAAGCGCCTCTGATATCTGCTTCGTAGAGAAGGTCTAAAGATTGCTTTCGTGCTTTACTGCGAGCGGACACTAGTTAGCGCGACCCTGATACGAACCATCTCGAGTGTCGACCATAACAATTTCATCTTGTTTAATAAACAGTGGAACCTGAATCTGAATACCAGTTTCAACTGTCGCTGGCTTAGTGCCACCGGAAGAGCGATCTCCTTGTAAACCAGGTTCTGTGTATGTAACTTTTAACGGAACTGAAGCGGCCAATTCGAGATAGAGCGGATTTCCCTCATGGATCGCAACGATTGCTTCAGTATTTTCAAGCATGTAATTTGCTGCATCACCCACGGTATCTGCAGAGATTGTCATCTGATCAAAATTGGCGTTGTCCATGAATACAAAATCATCGCCTTCTTTATACAGGAAGTTCATCTCGCGCTTTTCTAAGATTGCGATTTCGATTTTGACGCCAGCATTAAAAGTCTTATCAACCACTTTGCCAGTCATTACCTGCTTCAATTTTGTACGTACGAATGCTGGGCCTTTACCTGGCTTTACGTGCTGAAACTCAACAACAGTCCAGAGCTGACCTTCGATATCAAGGGTCATGCCATTCTTAAGATCATTTGTTGTTGCCACGATAACTCCAGTTCATGTCTTCGACCACCGAAGATCAATACGGAGCGAACTTTACCGTATTAAATTAAGACGTTAGCGCTTTCAGGGCTATCAACGCTAAAACGTAGGAATTCGGACCAAATCCACCGATAGTTCCATTGGCCACACCTGAAATCACTGATGTGTGACGAAACTCTTCCCGCGCAAGTGGATTGGATAGGTGAACTTCAATGACCGGCGCCTTAACAAGTTCAGCTGCATCACGAATTGCATATGAATAGTGCGTGAAAGCTGCAGGGTTGATAATGACAGGTGTATTTGTGTCAGCAGCTTCGTGTAGCCAACCAATTAACTCTGCTTCGTCATTGCTTTGTCGAACATCTGCGACGAAACCATGTGTTTTAGCTGAAGACTCAATATGACTCACGAGTGCCGGGTACGTCATATCCCCGTAAATCGAAGAGTCGCGAATATCTAATCTATCCAGATTTGGACCGTTGAGAACTAAAACTTTCATGAACATACCTTCTCATACGCTGCGTGCAAAGCTGATTCTTCAGGTCCTTCTAGCCGCTGTGTCTTTCCTATCTCAGTGACAACTACGAATCTCAGGAGATCCCCCCGGCTCTTCTTATCTAACTTCATATTCGCAAGCAGAGGTTGCCACTCTCGAGAAGCGTATGAAGTTGGAAGGGAGAGATTTCCGAGAATTCTGCGATGGGAATCTAGTAACTCCTGATTCATGAGACCAAGTGAATATGCGAGCTCTGCAATAAAGATCATGCCAATGGATACGCATTCTCCGTGTCGTAGTGAGAATTTACTATCGAGTTCGATTGCATGCCCGAATGTGTGCCCATAATTGAGAATCTCGCGATCGAAACTTTCCTTGAAATCAGAGCTCACTACATCAGCTTTCACTTGTACAGCGCGCTCAATCAACTCAAGTGTTACTTCCTTTGACGATCTGATTTCGCCCAGAGTCTTATTGCCTATCAAGGAAATAATTTCACCATCTGCGATGAAACCTGCTTTAACTACCTCTGCTAATCCCGCTGCGAAATCTCTATCACTTAAGGTTGATAACCAATGTGTATCAATCAGAACTTCTCTTGGAGAATGAAATGCGCCAATAAGATTTTTTCCATAATCGCTATTTATTCCTGTCTTACCGCCTATCGCTGCATCAACCATGCCGGCTACTGTTGTCGGAATCGCTACCCAATCAATTCCACGTAACCAAGAAGCTGCAGCAAATCCAGCAAAATCTGTCACCGCTCCACCACCGATTGCAACAATAAGATCTGATCGCGTAAACCCAGAAGCTCCCAGCCAATCCCATACCTGCGTCAGCACATGAGCGCTCTTGGTGCCTTCAGAATCCGGAAGCGGAAAGTAGAAGATTTCTGCATCCGATTCAGTCAATACCGGAATTGCATCCTTCATTGACTCGCTAAAGAAAAGGGCGACTCGTTGACGTCCTTGAATGATTCTTAAGAGCTCTTGGAGATAGTCAACATCAATACGAACCGGATATGCATTTACCAAACCAATCTCAACGACGCTCATACAAGCACCGCCAAAACTTCTTTCACAACTTCCTTCTCGGTTTTGTGGTTGACATCAATAGTGAAGTCAGCGATTGCCTCATAGATTGGGCGACGCTCTTCCATGAGTGTTTGCCATTGACCTCGAGGATTGCTCAGCAACAGCGGACGATCACGATTGAATCCAATTCGCGGAGCAACAGTGCCAAGAGATATATCCAAGTAAATTACTTTTGAGGAGATAGCGCGGAGAGCTGATTGGGCATCGATTGAAATTGGAGCCCCGCCACCGAGTGCTAAAACAGTCTCATCTGAAAGAAGTTCTTGGCGAAGAACTTTCTTCTCAACTGCACGGAAATAGTCCTCACCTTTATCTAGAAATATCTGCGAAACAGACATCTCCTCAGCTTTTTCAATCTCCGTATCGGTATCTCTAAATTCCAAAGAAAGTGACTTGGCAACTGCCTTACCAATTGTTGATTTGCCTGATCCCATGGGACCGATAAATATCGCTTTAGGTGCCATGGAGACCTACTTAACGATGAGGTTTTGCATGTATGAAAGGTAGTTTCTTCGAACTTCCTGAACTGAATCGCCACCAAATTTTTCAAGCACTGCTTCAGCTAATACAAGTGCTGCCATCGCTTCTGCGACGACTCCGGCTGCAGGTACTGCGCAAACATCAGAACGCTGGTTGATGGCTTTGGCAGCTTCTCCAGTTTTAACATCAATTGTGTCTAAAGCTTTAGGAACTGTTGATATTGGTTTCATTGCAACGGAAACTCGCAGAATTTCACCATTAGACATTCCGCCTTCAGTTCCGCCAGCGCGGTCAGTTCTGCGTGAAATGTTTCCAGAACCATCTCGTTCGATCTCATCATGTGCAACTGAGCCGCGTCGTGTTGCAGTTCTGAAACCGTCTCCGATTTCAACACCTTTAATGGCTTGAATTCCCATCATTGCTCCAGCAAGTCGAGCGTCAAGACGACGATCCCAGTGAACATGCGATCCAAGGCCTGGAGGTAAGTTATATGCCAAAACTTCGCACACTCCCCCGAGCGTATCTCCATCAGAATGAGCACTTTCGATCTCGGCAATCATGAGTGCACTTGTTTTCGGATCCGAACAACGAACTGGGTCCTGATCAATTCGATTCATATCCGCAACACCGGGTAGTTCATAGTCATCAGGTATTCGTACAGAACCAATAGAAACAACATGACTGAGAATTGTTACTCCGACTGATTGCTCAAGAAAGTTTCTTGCAATTGCTCCGAGTGCAACTCTCGCGGCAGTTTCACGCGCACTCGCTCTCTCCAAAATAGGTCGAGCGTCATCGAAATCATATTTCTGCATTCCAACAAGGTCAGCATGCCCTGGTCGCGGTCTTGTCAGTGGTGCGTTTCTCGCCAACTTTTCAATTTCGTCGAGTGGAACAGGATCAGCAGACATCACTTTTTCCCACTTTGGCCATTCACTATTTCCCACTTGAATAGAAATCGGACCGCCCTGAGTTGTACCTAAACGCACTCCGCCAAGAATGGTTACCTTGTCCGCTTCGAAATTCTGACGCGCACCTCTACCGACTCCAAGACGTCTGCGTGATAAATGAAAATCTATATCGGCAGTTGTGATCTGAATATGGGCAGGCAAGCCTTCAACAATGGCAGATAATGCCTGCCCGTGCGACTCTCCAGCTGTAATCCAACGCATGTGCGTATTCTTGCAGATACGCAGGGGTTCTCGTGCGTATTTTGCATTCAGATCATTGCAAATACATACGGAAGACAGATTGCGGGGGCGAGAGCGACATTTCCTTCCCAATTTCCTGCCTTGAATCGATGTAAAACGAGAAGAACTGCAATCACAATCATGGTGTGTGCGAAATACCAAGGAGCTTCACACTGTGGCTGCGAAAATGCAGTAAGGCAGAGTCCGAGTTTGATGTCCCCGCCGCCGATTTTGACTATGTTAACGAGAAGAACGCAGACGATTAAAACAATGACTGACCACAGTATGCGCACATGATGATTACCTTCGATGAACAATAGAACACCTAATACAAGAATGGATACATTCGAAATTGTGTGGCTTACCAAGTCCTTAGCTGAGATGTAAAGCAATGAACCAGCCACTAGAAACATCTTTGGATTCTAATAATTCTTTTGGGGCAGGCTCTCAACCTAAGGTCTGAAAAGATGATGCACTAGGAGGCTAGCGCTTTGCGAAGATGCTGAGAAATCTCTTCGTAATTTAATTCTTGCTTGAGCAAGAGAGATAATTGGTCAATCCCCTGATAAATCAACAACTCTAAACCGTTGATTACCCGACCGCCCATGTCGCTCCATTTTCTGGCTAATACTGTGGGCCATGGCTTATAGATGACATCGAAAAATGTTGCATCTTCTCTCATGGTAATTCTCTCAGATAAAAGATCGGCCGCGCCGGCTGGTGTCGTATTTACAATCAGAGAATAATCTGCGAAATTGATATCACTGTTCCAGGATTTGAATTCACATCGAGAAGAATCGATGATTGTCTCTATCGCTTCTCTCCTTGAAGAGGATCGAGCTAAGACATCTATATTCTTAGAGACTCCGTTCAGTGATTGCGCAATCGCGCGAGCTGTTCCTCCTGCACCCAGAATCAAAGTGGATTCCGAGGCAATGACCTGATCGTGCTTGAGAGCTTTAAGAAAACCTGAACCATCTGTACTCATTAAATCCCATGAGGTTCCATTTTTTAACAGGGTATTTCCAGAATTGATGAGAGCAGGCAACGAATGTACGTTCACGTCTAAAGTACACACTGCCTCTTTCAAAGGCATAGTCAGAGAGAAATAATCGAAATCATTACCCTTCGTGGAGAAGAAATCTTGCAGTTGGTTTACGTCTAAATCGATTGCATCGTACTCCCCTTGAATTCCAAGGAACTCAAAAGCAGCCTTGTGCAGTCGCGGTGATAGCGAATGCGCAACTGGAGATCCAAGTACCGCTCCACGTATCATTTTTTGCTCCTGAACTTTCCTGCTCGTAGATTCTTTTTGTATTCAATTTTCCATAAGCTAAATTGATTTACATCTGATGTAAATCGAGTATCAAAGGGTGCAACGGTGATGAAATATAGCCAATCACCCTCTTCTGGAGTCATAGCCGCGCGCATCGCCGAAGCTCCAGGATTATTGATGGGGCCAGGAGGAAGTCCATACTTGCGGTAAGTGTTATAGGGCGAATTAATGAGTGTGGATTGCGTGCTCAGAAATACGGATCCGCGGCTTTTTTTCACATAATGAACTGTTGAATCAAACTGCAGGGGCATTCCTTTCTTCAATCGATTTCGAATTACTTGAGAAATCTTCGCAAAGTCTTTCGCGTCTCCCTCTGCTTGAACCAAGGATGCAATTGTCAACAGTTGTTGCGGCGTAAATTTAC
>WLCS01000032.1 GCA_009705185.1 Actinomycetota bacterium | reverse complement strand
CCGCTGACCATCTTCTTCTCTGCCCACGAATCGGGAACTTGCTTTACGCACACCGCAATCTTCATGGCGAGCATGTTACTGACCGGTAGCCTTCTTGGGAAGGCGCTCCACGTCGAAAAGTCTCAACCAATACTTCACCTTCTATTCAATGACGCGTAACCTGAAAATGAACTGCCGGAATCCTCGGCCATTCACTCTGTACCCATGTTCGAGAACTCGTCATCAGAGAAGCTGCGCATAGCCGTCGTCACTGAAGCATTTTTGCCTCAGGTCAACGGCGTTACTAATTCGGTATTAAGACTCCTTGAATATTGCAAAGCTCAAGGACATGAAGTTCTGATCATCGCACCGGAAAGCGAGGGTGCACCTACTCGATATTTGGATTACAAAATCAAACACGTTCCCAGTATCTCAATGAAGAAATTGATTCCTATGGGAGTTCCCCGTAAATATCTCGAACCATTACTCGAAGGATTTGCTCCAGATGTAATTCATCTAGCCTCGCCAATTTTTCTTGGACATTACGTTGCGCGGATTGCCAAGAAGATGGGAATACCTACAGTCTCGGTATATCAAACAGACATTGCAGGTTTTGCTCGCCACTACGGTCTCACAATTGCGCACTCAACGTTAAAAAGATGGGTCTCGCGTATTCATCAAGCATCTGACATCACCTTGGCGCCATCGAAATGGGCGTGTAGAGATCTTGAGCAAAGTGGAGTAAAAAATGTTCGACTATGGAAGCGCGGTGTTGATTTAGTTAATTTCACACCGGAACGCAGGGATGCATCGCTTCGCGCAAATATCATGGGTAAAAATGAAAAACTCATTGTTGGATACGTTGGGCGTCTTGCGAATGAAAAAAGAATTGACGATCTTGCAGTTCTTGATAAGCAAGAGAATACTCAACTTGTAATCGTTGGCGATGGTCCCGCTGCTTTACGATTTAAAAAGAGTCTTCCAAATGCGCGCTTTGTCGGATATCAATCTGGTACCGAGTTGGCTCGATATGTTGCATCGTTTGACATCTTTGTCCATACCGGAAAACATGAAACTTTCTGCCAAGGAATTCAAGAAGCGCTTGCTTCAGGAGTTCCTGTAATAGGCCCTGATACAGGAGGTCCTGTCGACCTCATTGACCACGGAGTGACGGGATTGCTCATTGACACAGCGGATCCCAATCAATTAC
The DNA here is from genome assembly GCA_009705185.1 of Actinomycetota bacterium. GTDB lineage: Bacteria > Actinomycetota > Actinomycetes > Nanopelagicales > Nanopelagicaceae > Planktophila. The sequence continues at coordinate 7,655 of WLCS01000032.1, read as the reverse complement.
TTGATGCAGTAGAAACTCTTCGCTCGCATTCTTCACTCGACCTCATGCAAGCCGCTGCTAGGAAAGCTGTCCAACACCGGACATGGGATTACATCAACGCTCAACTTATTGATCATTACAAAGATGTGATATTTGAGATTTCAAAAAAGAGGGGAATGGTCGCATGAAGATTATTCATATCGCCAATTTCTATGGCCCTAAATCTGGCGGCATTAAAACAACTCTGCATAGCCTAGGAACTGAATACGGAAAAATAGGTCATGAATTTATTTATGTCGTACCTGGAAAGAAATTTGCAAGAGAAAAAACTGAACACGGCGGGTGTATTACTTTGCCTTCTTGGGTAATTCCATTTAGCGGTGGGTATCGCGTGATTCGTTCGACTCGACAGGTAAAAACTATCTTGCATTCACTGAAACCAGATCGCCTTGAAGTCTCGGATCGATTCACGCTCTCCTGCCTTGGAAATTGGGCGAAACACCGAAATATTCCCGCAATCGTTTTTAGCCATGAAACGTTGCGTGGATTAGTAAAGAACTATCTAGGAATCTCTCTCAAGGCGCTCGTGGGTTGGCATAATTCACGCTTAGCTGGAAAATTCGATTTTGTTGTGACGACAACAAAATTTGCAGCAGATGAATTCACGGAAATCGGGACTTCAAATGTTGTGCGAGTGCCCTTGGGGGTTGATTTAGAAACGTTTTCTCCTGCACACCGCAATGAAGAGCTGCGGGCGAAAATGATTAAAGGTGGGGATGTTCTCCTAGTCCATTGTGGCCGACTATCTCCAGAGAAGAAACCAGAACGCTCTTTACAGGTCCTCCGAGAACTTCTTAATCGAGGAATTAACGCGCGGCTTGTATATATTGGTAGCGGCCCTTTGCATAAGAAACTCTTTGATTCTTCGAGAGATATCCCAGTGACTTTTTGGGGCTATGTTGCAAATAAGAAATTGCTCGCACAAATGATCGCATCTGCGGATGTTTCACTCGCTCCAGGTCCAATTGAAACGTTCTGTTTGGCAGCACTTGAATCACTGGCAAGCGGAACTCCAGTTGTGGCATCTGAAACAAGCGCGGTGGGTGAGTTTCTCACTCAAGACAATGGAGACTTCGTTGGACTTACAGCCGCAAATAATGGTGCAGCGTTTGCTGATGCGGTTCAAATAATTCTGGATGAAATTCAGGAAGATGAAACGCTATCTTCACGCTGCAGATTACAAGCCGAACAATTTCCTTGGTCAAAAACGATTAAACGTTTAGAGTCAATTAGCTCGGTTCCAGCGGCCTAAAATGAATGAGCCACTGACATTCGCTGTTATTGGTGATAGCGCGGCTTCAGGTGTTGGAGATTCGAACGCGGAGGGAACGCACTTTGGGTGGGGATTTCACTTGGCTGAAGCATTCACAGAGCCACTTGTTTATATCAATGCTTCGCGACCTGGAGCCCAATCAAAAGAAGTTTTGCTCGAGCAACTACCGAAAATATTGGTCCATGAACCCCAACTCGTAGCCGTAATCGTTGGTGGGAATGACTTGTTACGAAACAGTTTTTCGCCGGCAATCTTTGAAGAAAACCTCAATGAGACGTTAGCTGAAATCGAAAGAATGGGCGCTACCTCAATGCTCCTAGAGCTTCATGACCCCACTGAAATTGTCCCGATGCCGCGTTTAGTAGCACGAGTTTGTCGAAGAAGAGTTGGCGCAGTAAATCAAGTAACACGAAAATTGGCACGTAGATACAGTTCCATTTTGCTTGAAACTCGTTCACTAGATGGTATTTACCAACGCGAGAAGTGGCACGTAGATCGGATGCACCCTAGCCGCATTGGTCATCAATTTATTGCAGATAATTTCGCGCATCTCCTGCGCTTGCGTGGTTTTGAAATTGGAAATGTTAGATTTTCACAATCCAATAATCGAAGTCGCAAAGATTCAATTAAGTGGATGCTTAAGAATGGCACTCCATGGTTTCTCAAACGCAGCTTAGATTTATTACCTGCCCTTCTCTTCTTATCAGTTACAGAACTCATACACATTGCGCGTTATGGCATCGATTCTGAAGGCGGCGAAGTGATCTTTCCTGCCTTCGAAAATCATCAAAATGTAAGCAATAAGCTAGAGATCGAGCGAGTTTCTTAACCCATTCGAAACAATAAACCGGCAAGATAGCGCCGTGCTTCCAGCAGACCCCCGAATCCTCGGCGCCACTCTTACTGAGGGTGGATGTAACTTCGCGCTCTGGACCAATGCCGCAACTGCTGTCGAACTCTGTCTCTTTAATGAAGTCAACGGCAAGCTGGTGGAAACTCGTTTCGCACTTTCACATCGCAATGGGCCAATTTGGCACGGTTATCTCGCAGGTGTGCGCGCAGGTCAACGTTATGGCTATCGCGTTTATGGAACATGGGCACCTGAATATGGTTCCCGATTTAATGCCGCCAAATTATTGATCGATCCTTATGCTCACAAATTAGATGGAACACTGGAATACGTTCCTGAAATCTATGGCCATGTTGCAGCTGATGGAACTGGTGCCGGAGATACTTCAATTCGCGATGATCGAGATAGCGCGGGCCATGTTCCGTACTCAGTTGTCACTGATTACCATCGCCGAGAAATTAATCGTCCTATCTATTCATGGACTCAGGAAGTTATCTACGAAGCACATGTACAGGGCCTGACTGCGCGCAATCAAGAAATTCCAGAACATGAACGTGGAACGTATAAAGCTCTCGGTCATCCCAGCACTATTGCTCACTTAAAAGAGATTGGCATCACTGCTCTTGAACTTCTTCCCATTCATTCATATATCACTGAGCCTGGAATTTGGGCGCGTGGTCGAAAAAATCATTGGGGCTATAACGCAATTGCATTCTCTGCTCCTCATTCAGAGTACGCAGCAACCGATGATCCCGTAAGTGAATTACAAGAAGCGGTAGATCGATTACACGATGCCGGTATTGAAGTTTTTCTTGACGTTGTTTATAACCACACCGGAGAAGGTGGAGTCGGTGGACCTACGTTGTCATTAAAGGGAATCGATAACAACGCTTGGTATCGCCACGACAGCAATGGAAATTATGTAGATGTCACAGGTTGCGGCAACACAGTTGCAGCTTCTAAGCCACACGCTGTGCGCCACATTATTGATTCACTTCGCTGGTGGATTGAAGTAATTGGCATCGATGGATTCCGTTTTGATCTTGCCACTGCGCTGTATTCAACAGGATCAGCATCGGATTCAGCGCTGATGTCGGCAATCGAATCTGATTCTGTGTTGCGTAACTTTAAAATGATTGCAGAGCCGTGGGATATTTCAAGATATTCACTGGGAGATTTTCCACATCCATGGCGCGAATGGAACGATCGATATCGCGACTCTGTGCGTCAATTCTGGCTCGGAGATTTAGCGCGAGGATATGGTGAAGGAGTTGCCGACGTTGCCGCAGGAATCAGCGGTTCATCGGATATTTTCTATTATCGCGGCCCAACATCTTCGATTAACTTCATTACCGCCCATGATGGATTTACTTTAAGTGATCTCACTATGTACTCAGAAAAGCGCAACGAAGCTAATCAGGAAGACAATCGTGACGGCTCTAGTGAAAATAGATCTTGGAATATGGGCGTTGAAGGTGCATCTGATAATCCTGAACTCAATAACTTACGTCGCACTCTCAAGAAATCCATGATGGCAACTTTGATGCTCTCTGCAGGAGTTCCCATGATCACCATGGGTGATGAAATTTGTCGCACGCAAAGTGGCTCTAACAATGCGTACTCAATGCCTCGGGATATGACACCACTTATTGCAGACTCTGCTGAAACATTTCACGGCGGCTGGGCAAACAAATGGATCCTCACTGAACAAGAACAAGATATGAAAGATTCAGTTGCAGAACTTGCACGCATTAGAAAGACATATCTGGCTGATGTTGCAGCAGAATTTTTCACAGGTCGAGTTGATTTAGGAACCCAAAGAAAAGATATTGCTTGGTTTAGTTTGGGTGGTCATGAAATGACTGAAGATCACTGGGCTGATGGAGAAAAGCGAAGTCTTACTGTCCTGATTGAAGCTGGCCCAGATCGTGGATTGCTTCTACTACTTAATTCATCGCGCGAAGAGACAGCATTTACATTGCCAGATGAAAAATGGGGAACTAGTTTCCGCAGAATTTTTGATGCTGCATCGCCAGTGCTTACACACGAACCCGTGCTTCATCTACCGTTGAGTAAAGTAAAAGTTGCACCGCATTGTGCGCAGGTGTGGCTTGTTACTCGTTCGTAATCGAATATATTAAGTCCATGCTCGCAATCATTGCTCCGGGACAAGGTTCACAAACTCCCGGAATGCTCAATGCGTGGCTTGAAGATTCAGCTATTCGTGCGTTAGCAATTGAAATCTCTGATGCAATCGGTCTCGATGTAGTTCGACTGGGCACCACAGCTGATGCCGATGAAATTAAAGATACGGCCAATGCGCAACCACTTATTGTTGCTGCAGGTTTAATCAGTGCACATGCACTTGGTATTCAAAACTTTTCCTACGTTGCAGGACATTCAGTGGGTGAAATTACTGCTGCTGCAATCGGCGGGGTTCTCTCGCCAGTAGATGCGATGAAATTAGTACGTGCTCGCGGTCTAGAGATGGCAAAAGCCGCAGCCATTACTCCATCAGGAATGGCTGCTGTATTAGGTGGAGATCGCCAAGTAGTTCTTCATGCAATTTCAGATTTAGGACTTGTCGCTGCAAATGACAACGGTGGTGGACAAATCGTTGCTGCTGGAGATCTCGAATCCATCGCACAACTAGCACCAGAAGGTGCGCGCGTTCGCCCTCTTGCAGTTGCTGGAGCTTTTCACACTCCTTACATGCAGTCGGCAGTAGAACCATTACGCGCACTTGCAGAAAGTATTTCAGTCTCAGAAGCGAACGTCGGCGTAGTTTCAAATAAGGATGGCGAAGTGATTGCTGATGGCCGTGATGTCTTAGATCGCATTGTGAACCAAATCGCCAATCCAGTGCGTTGGGATTTATGCATGGCCACTCTTGCATCCCTAGGTGTTACTGGTGTGATTGAAGTTGCACCTGCTGGTACGTTGGTAGGACTTATCAAGCGAGCAGTTCCAGGTATTGCACAATGTGCGCTGAAGTCACCAGAAGATCTCGACGCTGCACGCGCATTCGCAGCAGAACACGGGGCACAATAATGTCGAAAGTTATTGCTTCCAAAACTGGCAGCGAGAGTCAAATACTCGCAGTCGGTTCTTATCGACCAAAAAGACTTGTTCCAAACTCTGAAATTGTTGATCGTATTGAATCCAGCGATGAATGGATTCAGCAACGCACAGGTATTGAATCACGTCGCTTTGCAGATGAATCAGAGTCACTTCTTGAAATGGCTACCTGGGCTGTTGAAGATGCACTCAAGAATGCAAAACTTTCTATTACTGATATCGACACTCTCATTGTCGCAACCATTACTTTCCCGTTTCAGGCACCATCTGCAGCAACAGCAATTCTGCAGAAGTTAGGTCATCCAAAAGCTGCAGCATTTGATATCAACGCAGCATGCGCGGGTTTTTCTTACGGTGTATCCATGGCTCACGATTTCATCAAAGCAGGAACTTCCAAGAAAGTCCTTGTAGTCGGAGCTGAAAAGATTTCGGACTTTACTGACCCAAATGATCGTGCAACTGCATTTATTTTCGCAGATGGTGCAGGTGCTGTAGTTATTGGTGAATCACATGAAGCAGGCATTGGCCCAGTTGAATGGGGATCAGATGCCGATAGCCGTGATGCCATTCAGATGAATCCATCGTGGATTGAAGTCCGCGATGTTGAAACGCAGCTGACCAAAGCTGGAAGCAAGTGGCCAAATATTTCCCAAGAGGGTCAAAAAGTATTTCGCTGGGCAGTATTTTCAATGAGCAAAGCTGCTCTCAAAGCACTCGAGTCTGCCGGACTCACAGTCAACGACATCGATGTTTTCATCCCTCACCAAGCAAATGTTCGCATCATCGAAACTATGGCTAAAGAAATGAATATGCCGGATTCAGTTGTGATTGCAGATGACATTCGCACAAATGGAAATACTTCTGCTGCTTCTATTCCTCTTGCTATGGATGCGCTTTTGAAGAAACAACCTGAGCTTCATGGAAAGCTGGCGCTACTCATTGGGTATGGCGCAGGTCTCGTTTATGCGGGACAAGTTGTTAAATTGCCGCCAAAACCATAATTTTTCTCGTATAACCCGTCCGATTACTGGGAAGTAAGCCCACTTTTCATAGACAATTACACACCTGTCCCCAATACGTTAGTACAAATGAGTAAAGGAATAACAATGGCGCTTTCACAAGCAGATGTACTTGCAGGAATCAAAGAGATCGTTGAAGAAGTAGCGGGTATCCCAGCTGCATCAATCGAACTCGATAAGAACTTCACAGATGATCTAGAAGTTGACTCACTCAGCATGGTTGAAGTTGTAGTTGCATGCGAAGAGCGCTTTGGCGTGAAGATTCCTGACGAGAAAGTAACTGAGCTTGCAACAGTAGGCGACGCAGTTAACTTCATCGTTAACGCAGCAGCATAAGTAGACTTCTTAGAAATATTCAGCGGTATGTCACAACGTCGCGTAGTAGTCACGGGCCTAGGAGCCACAACTCCCCTTGGTGCCGATGTCGATTCAACTTGGAAGGCGCTTCTGGCCGGCCAAAGTGGAGTCCGACTTCTCACTGAAGATTGGCGTGAACTTCTTCCTGTGCACTTTGCTGCGCGCGTTGCGACAGAACCTGCAGATCAAATGGAGCGCGTTGAAATGCGTCGCCTTGATCGCTCAGAACAATTTGCACTGATTGCATCCCGCGAAGCATGGAAAGATGCCGGCTCACCTGATGACATTGATAAAGAACGCCTAGGCGTTGTCGTTGCTTCTGGTATCGGTGGTGTCATCACACTGCTTGATCAATTTGTAAACTTAAATGAAAAAGGCGCTCGCGGAGTTAGCCCACATACAGTTCCTATGTTGATGCCTAATGGACCGGCTGCAAATGTTGGCTTAGAGCTTCAAGCAAAAGCTGGCGTACATACACCGGTCAGCGCATGCGCATCTGGCGCCGAAGCTATTGGTTATGCCTACGAAATGATTAAGAACAATCGCGCGGACATCATCGTTACCGGTGGAGTCGAAGCTGCGATTCATCAATTACCTATGGCTGGCTTTGCTGCCATGAAAGCACTTTCAACTCGTAACGATAATCCTGCCGCTGCATCACGTCCTTACGACGTTGATCGCGATGGATTTGTTTTAGGTGAAGGTGGCGGAATCCTTATTCTTGAAGAGTACGAATCAGCAAAAGCGCGTGGCGCAAAGATTTACTGCGAGATTGGTGGCCAAGGACTCACATCTGATGGTTATCACATTGCAGCACCAGATCCTGAAGGTTCAGGCGTGCAACGCGCAATTAAATTCGCGCTCGCAAATTCAGGTCTATCTACAAAAGATATTGTTCACTTAAATGCGCATGCAACATCAACTCCTGCAGGCGATGTTGCTGAAGCGAATGCACTTCGTAAAGCACTGGGCGCCGATGCAGATCACGTTGCAGTATCTGCAACAAAATCAATGACAGGGCACTTACTTGGTGGAGCTG
>WLCS01000031.1 GCA_009705185.1 Actinomycetota bacterium | reverse complement strand
TCCACCAAAAAGGCTGTAGAGCAAGAACTTAACGGCTGCTGCTGCGCGTTCTCCGCTGCCGTATCCGCCAATGAGGAAATAAACTGGAATGAGCATTGCTTCGAAGATTACGTAGAAGAGGAATACATCGGTTGCTGCAAACACACCAATCATCATCGTTTCAAGAACAAGAATGAGAATATAGAAAACTTTTGCAGACCAGCGACCGCCTTCGGATTCGTTCCATCCTGCAAGAACTACGATTGGCGCAAGTAGAACTGACATAAGAATCAAAACCAGTGAAAGTCCGTCAACGCCGACTGCATAATTGATGCCGAAAGAAGGAATCCACTTCACTGATTGGGCAAACTGGAAAGATGTATCTGCTGAATCAAATTTCATCCACGTTAGAACGCCAGAAATCGCAACAAGCAATGTGGTGCCTAGTGCAGCCTGCTTCACGCGAACTACCTGATCAGCTGGAATAACAGCGATAAGAAGTGAACCAAGAATTGGTAGCAACATCATGGTTGTTAATGAGTTCATTGTGTAACCACCCAAATTCCCGCGATAAGCGCCACTGCACCTATCAAAATCAGAGCCGCATAGCTGCGAGCAAATCCTGTTTGAGTCTTTCTCAAAGCAGAACCTGTTCCGATAGCAGTTGTGCCAACAAGTCGAACAGTGCCATCGATAACCTTGTCATCTGTGCTTACAAGTAAGCGAGTAAGTGCCTGACCTGGGCGCATGAAGACTGATTCGTTAAATGAATCTTGTAGTAAATCCTTGCGAGCAATACGAGTAAAGATTGAAACATTTTGTGGTGCTTCTGCATCAACTTCAGAGAACTGATACTTAGCAAGTGCGATGCCAACACCAATAACTACTGCAGTAAGTGCAAGTGCTGAAACAACTATTGGCTGCACGAACAACTCTTCGTGTTCTTCGTGTTCACCAAATACTGGGCTCAGCCAATTAACTAGCGCATGACCGCGGGTAAATAGGTATCCAGTAGAAACTGAACCTATTGCCAAAATTGCCATAGGAAGCCACATCAACCATGGAGATTCGTGTGGGTGCTGATCTTTTTCCCAACGTTCATGAGAAGTAAATGTAAGAATCATGACGCGAGTCATGTAGAAGGCTGTAATTGCTGCACCCAAGAGGGCAGTTGATCCCAAGAGAATTCCCTTGATTCCACCAGCGTTGAATGCTGTTTCGATGATTGCATCCTTCGAATAGAAACCGGCAAATGGTGGAACGCCGATGATTGCCAAATAACCAAGTCCAAATGTTGCAAATGTAATTGGCATGAATTTGCGAAGAGCCCCGTAACGGCGCATATCAACTTGATCATTCATGCCATGCATAACAGATCCTGCTCCGAGGAACATTCCTGCTTTAAAGAATCCATGTGTCAGCAAGTGCATGATTGCAAATGCGTATCCTGCTGGTCCAAGGCCCGCGGCTAAAATCATGTAACCGATTTGTGACATCGTTGAAGCTGCAAGCGCTTTCTTGATGTCATCTTTTGCAGTACCAACGAGTGCACCAAAAGTCAGAGTAATCGCACCAACAATGACTACAAGAAGTTGGGCTGTTGGAGCTGCATCAAAGATGAAGTTTGAGCGAACGATTAAGTAAACGCCAGCTGTCACCATTGTCGCTGCGTGAATAAGTGCCGATACAGGAGTTGGGCCTGCCATCGCATCGCCAAGCCATGCTTGCAATGGGAACTGCGCAGATTTACCAGCGGCAGCGACGAGAAGCATGATTCCTATTGCAGTAAGCGCTGCTTGTGAAGCAGTATGTGAAGCTTCTTCGACTCCGCTAAATGAAACTGAGCCGAGAGTTGCAAAAGCAATCATGATTGCAAAGGAAAGTCCCATGTCACCAACGCGGTTCATCACAAATGCCTTCTTTGATGCAGTTGCATAGGCAGGCTTTTGATTCCAGAAACCAATCAAGAGGTAAGAAGCAAGACCAACGCCTTCCCAACCAACATAAAGATTGAGATATGAATCGCCGAGTACGAGCAGCAGCATTGCTGCAATAAATAGGTTGAGGTAGGCGAAGAACCGGCGACGGTTCTGGTCATGAGACATGTATGAGATTGAATAAATATGAATAAGTGTTCCTACGCCAGTAATGAGCAAAACAAAACAAATTGAAAGTTGATCAAGTAAAAGTCCGGCATCAATATTAAATGTTCCAACGTTAATCCAAGAGAAGAGTTTCTGAGTTACCGCGCGCTCTTCAGTTGGGCGTGAAAGCATCTGTGAGAGCTGATAGAGACCGACTCCGAATGAGCTTGCTGAAAGAGCGGTTGCGAGCAAATGCCCCCATTTATCTGAACGACGACCGGCAAGCAAAAGAATTGCGGCTCCCGCTAATGGAAGTGCAATTAAGTACATGAGTGAAGTTGATGTAGTCATGGTTATCGCTTCAACAAACTAGCATCATCGATAGATGCTGAACGGCGTGAACGATAAATTGTCACGATGATTGCTAAGCCGACCACGACTTCACATGCAGCTACGACCATTGTAAAGAATGCGACGATTTGTCCGTCGAGGGTTCCGTTGATGCGTGAAAAAGTAACTAGTGTCAGATTCGCTGCATTGAGCATGAGTTCAACGCACATAAATACAACGATTGCGTTGCGGCGGACGACAACACCCACTGCTCCGATTGTAAAGAGCAGGCCAGATACGTAGAGATAGTTATAAGCACTCATTACTTCTCCTCCGTAACTGTGTTATCGACTTCGCTTAACTCAAATGATTGAGATTCCAACATGTCTCCACGCGCTTTAAGCGTTGCAGAGATCGAATTTGGCGCAGGAGTTCCATCTGGAAGAAGTGCTGGAACATCGACTGCATTATGTCGCGCATAAACACCTGGGTTAGGAAGTCCAGCAGCACCTGCAAGGGATCCAGTACGGAAACGTGCAATTGACTGTTCGCGCTGAGTTGGACGAGCGACAGTGCGCTGGTGATGTGCCAAAACCATTGCGCCAAGAGCTGCAGTGATCAGAAGTGCTGAAACAACTTCAAATGGCCAGACATATGTAGAGAAAAGTTCTTTGGCAAGGCCCTGAACATTTCCATTTGAGTTAGCAATTTCCAACCCATAAGGCTTGTGACCAATTGTTGCTCGGCCAATAAGTGAAACAAATAATCCACCGAATCCAACTGCTGCGGTGATTGCAATTGGGCGAAGACCTGAAATTGTCTCGGTCAGAGAATCAGATGCATCTACGCCAACGAGCATGAGAATAAAGAGGAAGAGCATCATTACCGCTCCGGTGTAGACAACAATCTGAACAATTCCAAGGAAGAGTGCATCTTGTGCAATGTAGAAAATTGCGAGAGTGATCATTACCCATGCAAGCAGGAGCGCAGAGTGAACTGCTTTCTTTACAAGAAGCATTCCAAGTGCTGCCAGCACTGCAACTGGGGCTAATACCCAGAACATAATGGCTTCAGGTGTTTGAATTTCTAACATTAGTGATGTCCCTGACCGGTTGGATTCTGGCTTGGATGAGCTTCTTTCACATCACCGTTGTAATAATTTGTATCGGTCATGCCTGGATACATTGGGTGTGGAGGTGCCAACATGCCCTGACGAAGCGGTGCAAGAAGATCTTCCTTTTCAAAAATTAATTTCTCGCGCTTGTCATCTGCTAATTCATATTCATTTGTCATTGTAAGCGCACGAGTTGGGCACGCTTCAACGCATAATCCGCAGAAAATACAACGCAAATAATTGATTTGATAGACCGCGCCATGGCGCTCTCCCGGAGAAAGTTGATTTCCAGGTGTGTTATTTCCGCCTTCAACAAAGATTGCATCTGCTGGACAAGCCCATGCACAAAGTTCGCAACCAATGCACTTCTCAAGTCCATCTGGGTGGCGGTTAAGTTGATGACGCCCATGAAAACGTGGAGCCGTTGGAGCTTTCACATCTGGATACTGAACAGTCTGATTCTTCTTAAACATTGTTGAGAAGGTGACCCAAAATCCTTTAGCTTGTTCAACCAAACTTCCAGGGCCAGGTTGCTCTACTTCAGTAAATGGAACAGAGTTAATTCCTAACTCTGAATTCTCCAGATTAAATTTCTTTTGAGGCTCAATGAAGTCAGTCATTATTCGCCTCCTGAGACGTTTACTGAATTAACGTGCGGTAGTGATGGAACTGGGAAATTTGGTGCTTCGCCTTCTGGAAGCGGTTCGCGTGCTTTCTTCTTGCTTCGATCAGTCAGCGATGAAATTGTCATAACGATCAGTACGACTCCGCCGGCAAATGCAATGATCACGGCGCGGTTTGCACCTTGTTGTTGTAAAACGCGAAGTGTCGCAACAACGAGGATCCATACGAGTGACACTGGAATAAGAACTTTCCAGCCGAATTTCATAAATTGGTCATAGCGAAGTCGTGGCAGAGTTCCGCGTAACCACATGAAGATAAAGAAGAAGAAATTAACCTTTAGCAAGAACCAAATAAATGTGAACCATCCACCAAGCCATTGCTCTGTAAATCCAAGTCCTGGAAGTGCGTGATAACCGCCGAGGAAAAGAGTTGTTGCAAGTGCTGAAACAGCAATGATGTTTACGTATTCAGCCAAGAAGAAGAGTGCGAACTTAAGAGATGAATATTCAGTGTGGAATCCACCAACGAGCTCGCCTTCAGCTTCGGCTAAGTCGAAAGGAGCACGGTTAGTTTCACCAACCATTGAAATCACATAGATGACAAATGATGGGAAGAGAACGACTGCATTCCAGATGTGTTGGTGTTGCGAACTGACGATGTCAGAAGTAGACATCGAGCCTGCATAGATAAATACCGCAACAAGTGAAAGTCCCATTGCAACTTCATATGAAATTACCTGCGCACTTGAACGCAATCCCCCAAGAAGTGGATAAGTAGATCCTGATGACCAACCAGCGAGCACGACTCCATAAACTCCGATAGAGGTGACAGCAAGAATGTAGAGAACGCCCACTGGAAGATCAGTGAGCTGAAGGGCAGTCTTATGTCCGAACAAATTAACAACACCAGTCATTGGAATAACAGCGAAGGACATAAAACACATCGCTGTTGCAATGATTGGCGCAATGATGAAAACAATTTTGTCTGCTGCTGCAGGAATGATGTCTTCCTTAAGAGCTAATTTCACGCCATCTGAAAGTGACTGCAGAAGACCAAATTTACCAACGCGGTTCGGGCCAGTACGTAGTTGCATCTTTGCAAGAACGCGACGTTCGGTCCAGACAGCCATCAAAGTTGAAACAACGCAAATGATAAATACAAGAAGGGCTTTTACAGCAATGATCCAGCCTGGATCTTTTCCTAGAAGTTCAGCCGTTGTCATGCCTTCACCACCGTAACTACATCGCCGTGAACTGCATTAAGTGCAATGAGAGTTTGTGAAGCAAATGAGTTACGTGGAACCCACACTGCATCGTCATGAATATCTTCTACAAGTGCTGGAATCGTGATTGCACCATGTGCATTTGAAACACGCACTTGCTGACCAGAAGTCACACCTAATGTCTGAGCACGATTTGGAGAAATCACTGCCACTGTTGGGCGTCGAGTACCAGCCAAATTATCTTCACCCTTTTGTAGAGTTCCCATATCAAGCAGTCTGCGCCATGAAGTAAGAATTGCATCATTGCCAGTAACGGCTTGTGGCGACTTCGCAGATACTTGCGCGAACTGAGTACGTGATCCATCCCAGTTGCCAAGTTGATTAAATTCGCGTGCAGATGCTGTGACAGTTCCAAGCATGATTGATTCGCCCATTGCATCAGCAATCATTGAAAGAATGCGAACATCACTGCGATTCTGAGAATCTGCCACTGCTTCATCAAATGCGCGTGCACGGCCTTCCCAGTTAAGGAAACTTCCGCTTTTCTCGGTGATTGCTGCAACTGGTAGAACAACATCAGCAACAGCAGTGACATTACTTGGCGCAATTTCGAGAGAAACTACGAATGATTTCTTGAGTGCATCGAGAACCTGAGTGCTATTTGGTAGGTCATGAGCATCAACGCCACCAACAACTACCGCATCTAAGTCACCGTTTGAAAGTGCATCAACAATCTGAGCTGTTGTGCGACCAAGTTGTGATGGGAGTGAATCAATTCCCCATGCAGCAGCGATATCTACGCGAGCTGCAGCATCTGCAACTGGTCGCCCTCCTGGAAGAAGATTTCCAATTGCTCCCGCTTCAAGTGCACTGCGTTCTCCTGCACGACGAGGAATATATGCAATTTTTGCACCAGTCTTTGAAGCAAGGGCTGCAACTGCTGAAAATAGTCCGGCAGATTCTGAAGCGCGCTCACCAACAAGAATTACTGACTTCGATGTAAGAGAGAGTCCCGATACTGCAGAACTTTCTGCACCTGGAGCCACCTTTACAAATTCAGCTTTAAGTTTGTCCATAGCAATAGATTGTTTTGTTGCTACCGCTGTAACTTTTAGACCACGCTTCTTGAAATTCTTATTCAGACGTAAGAAAACAATTGGTGACTCTTCTTCGGGTTCAAATGCAATGAGTGCAACGTGATCTGCTGAATCTATATCGCGGTATGTAGTAGATGTTCCGACTACATATGCAGCTAGAAATTCGCGTTCTTCATCTGATGTAACGCGCGCACGGAAGTCAATGTCATTAGTCTTCAAAGCGATGCGAGCAAATTTTGAGTACCCGTAGGCATCTTCAGTAGTGACACGACCGCCGGTGATAACGGCTGCACGCTTAGATTTCAATCCAGCTGCAGCTGCAGCTAGTGCTTCAGGCCATGAAGCTTCGACTAGTACGCCATCAGAATTACGAACGAGTGGATGTGAAAGTCGATCAACTGCTGTGACATATTTAAATGCCCAACGTCCCTTATCGCAGTTCCATTCTTCATTTACTGAAGCATCATCACCAGCAAGGCGACGAAGAGTTTTGCCACGACGAACATCTGTGCGCATATCGCATCCTGATGCGCAGTGCTCGCAAGCAGATGGAGTTGAAACTAAATCAAATGGACGTGCACGGAATCGGTATGAAGCACCGGTGAGTGCGCCAACTGGGCAAATCTGCACAGTATTTCCAGAGAAGTAAGATTTAAATGGATCGTTTTCGTAAATACCTACTTGTTGCAACGCTCCACGCTCATTAAGAGTGATGAAAGGATCAGATGCAATCTGCGCAGAAAAGCGCGTGCATCGCGCGCACAGTACGCAACGTTCACGATCAAGAAGCACCGATGAAGAAATGTTGATTGGCTTTTCGAATGTGCGCTTGTAACCATCAAGACGAGCATCTGCGCGTCCATTGCTCATTGCTTGATTCTGAAGTGGGCACTCTCCACCTTTATCGCACACTGGGCAATCAAGTGGGTGGTTTCCAAGAAGAAGTTCCATCACACCTTTCTGCGCTTTATCTGCAACAGGTGAAGTGAGTTGAGTCTTAACAATCATGTTTGGTTCTACTGGAATAGTGCAAGAAGCTTGTGGCTTTGGGAATGCTCGGCCATTGATTTCGACATCAACAAGACATTGACGACATGCTCCGACAGGATCAAGAAGTGGATGATCGCAGAAACGTGGAATCTGAATTCCCAATTTCTCTGCCGCACGAATAATGAGTGTTCCCTTTGGAACTGAAACTTCAAATCCATCAATAACGACAGTGATGAGTTCTACTGCAACTGCTGAATCTTGAGTTGTAGTCATTACTTCACCGCCCCTGCAAAGAGTGTTGACTGCACAGGATCAAAGGGGCATGCACCGTTTCTTACGTGAGCGATGTATTCATCTCGGAAATACTTAATAGATGAAGTGATTGGACTTGTTGCTCCATCACCGAGTGCACAGAATGAGCGACCCATAATGTTGTCGCAGAGATCAAGAAGTTTTTCGAGGTCTGCCTCGGTACCAGTTCCATTTTCAAGATCACGAAGAATCTGTACAAGCCACCATGTGCCTTCGCGACATGGTGTGCACTTTCCGCAAGATTCATGCTTATAGAACTCAGTCCAGCGAAGCACGGCACGAACCACACATGTAGTTTCATCAAAAATTTGAAGAGCTTTTGTGCCAAGCATTGAACCTGCTGCAGATACACCTTCATAATCCAACGGAATATCGAGGTGCGCATCTGTAAAGAGTGGAGTTGATGATCCACCAGGAGTCCAGAACTTAAGTTTATGACCGTTTCGAATTCCGCCAGCGAGTTCAAGAATTTCGCGAAGAGTGATTCCAAGTGGTGCTTCAAATTGTCCAGGGTTATTTACATGGCCTGAGAGTGAGTAAAGAGTTGCGCCCTTTGACTTCTCTGTTCCCATTGATTGGTACCACTCTGCACCGTTATTAATAATTGCAGGAACGGCAGAAATTGATTCAACGTTATTTACAACAGTTGGTCGTGCATAGAGACCCGCGATTGCAGGAAACGGTGGACGAAGACGTGGTTGACCACGGAAACCTTCAAGTGAATCAAGGAGCGCAGTTTCTTCACCGCAAATGTATGCACCTGCGCCAATGTGAAGAGTGACATCGATTCCATTACCGAGATGACCTGCCTTATATGCATCTGCAATTGCTGCGTTAACGCGGCGAACAACATGTGTTACTTCTCCGCGGATATAAATAAATGCGCGCTTTGCACGGATTGCATGACATGCCACGATGCAACCTTCAATAAGTACGTGTGGGTTTGCCATAAGCAACGGCATATCTTTACAAGTACCTGGCTCTGATTCGTCAGCGTTCACAACTAGATAATGATCTTTGTCATCTCCCTGAGGAATAAATCCCCACTTCATCCCTGTTGGGAATCCTGCGCCACCGCGACCACGAAGTCCTGAATCCTTAACAAGTTGAATCACTGCATCGGGATCCATTGCAAGAGCTTTCTTAGAAGCTGTGTATCCACCGTGACG
>WLCS01000030.1 GCA_009705185.1 Actinomycetota bacterium | reverse complement strand
ATGGGTATTTGCAATAACTCTCTTTGTTGCAGGTTTTACTCCAAGTGCCGATCCGCTTTCGATGTTGGCCTTAGCGTTACCGCTGATTGCTCTCTATTTCTTCTCAGGTCTTTTTGCTCTGTATAACGATAAGCGCCGAGCGAAGCGAAAGATTGACGCAGACATCTAATGTGGCTGATCGCGATTAATCCCACTTCTGGACATGGCCGTGGAGCTGTGTTCGGCGAAAGAGTTATTTCATTCTTTGCAAGCAGAAATCTGCAATACCAAGTCTTTTCCGCACCTTCTGCGAAAGAGCTCCGAAGAGTAATTGAATCTCATCTGAATAATCAATCCTGCGAGGGAATTATCTCTGTCGGGGGAGACGGCCTTGCTCATCTTATTCTTCAGATAGCGGTACCCAGGAACTTACCTTTTGCAATAGTTCCAGCAGGTACCGGAAATGACATCGTGCGATCCTTAGGTTTTTCTCTCACAGAGATAGAGCGATATTTAGAGCAAGTAGTTTCCTCAGCTCCGCGTTCTATCGATTTAGGTAACGTTGATTCCGAATGGTTCGCTGCGATTCTCTCAACAGGCTTTGATTCCGTAGTAAATGAACGAGCGAATTCTCTCACTTGGCCTCGTGGACCTCAGAGATATAACGTTGCGATTGCCCTGGAGCTTCCAAAATTCAAACCTCTTGAATATCACATCACAACTGACACTGAGACATTTTCAACCGAAGCCATGTTGATAGCAATTGGCAATGGTCGCTCATATGGGGGAGGCATGTTGGTGTGCCCTCATGCGCAAATAAATGATGGATTATTTGATGTCATGATCCTCGAACCAGTGAGTAAATTCGAATTTCTTAAAGTTTTCCCGAAAGTATTTTCGGGTTCACATATCACTCATCCGGCGGTGCGAACTTTCAGAACGAAAAAGATCTCTTTGCATGCCGATGCGATTGCCTATGCAGATGGAGAAAGGATAGGACCTGCACCAATATCAGCAGAGTGCGTATCTAACGCTGCACTAACATGGACGCTATGACCACGCCGGCTGAGAAATATGCTGCAGCCAAAAAACGCAGTGGTCATCCACTTACAACCAAATTCATTGAGCAATTCGATTTTGGTTTTGATGAATTTCAGATTGTCGCTTGCCAGGCGGTAGAAGATGGCAAAGGTGTCTTGGTGGCAGCACCTACCGGAGCTGGAAAAACGGTAGTAGGTGAATTCGCTGCTTTTAGCGCGCTTTCACAGGGAAAGAAGTGTTTTTACACGACTCCTATAAAAGCTCTTTCAAATCAGAAATTTGCAGAATTTCAGGAGCGATTCGGCGAGGAGAAAGTTGGTCTTCTGACCGGCGACACCAATATCAATTCTGAAGCGCAAATTCTCGTGATGACTACCGAAGTCCTGCGCAACATGTTGTATGCGAACTCATCCACCCTCTCAAATCTCGGATCTGTAGTGATGGATGAAGTTCATTATTTAGCAGATAAATTTCGAGGCGCAGTCTGGGAAGAAGTTCTGATTCATCTCATGGAGAGCGTGCAAGTTATCTCACTTTCTGCGACTGTTTCTAACGCTGAAGAATTTGGTGAATGGTTGGGCGAAGTAAGAGGATCGACTGAGGTAATCGTCAGCGAAATAAGGCCCATTCCGCTTTATCAACACGTTCTTATCGGAAATCGAATGATCGATTTGTTTAGTGAACCCGGTCGAGTGAATCCTGAAATTTTAGGACTTGAACGCGAGGCTCTCAGAAGAGTGAAAACCCCAAGGCATCGTCGTGATAAGTACTCTGACAATGAAAACCGGCTTTCACGAGCCGAAATTATTGACAAGCTGCAGCGTGAAAATCTTCTACCGGCAATCACATTTATTTTCTCTCGAGCCGGGTGTGACGCCGCAGTGAAGCAATGTCTTCAAGAAGGAGTCAAACTCACTACCACTGAAGAGCGAATCGAAATCGTTGCTACAGCGCAGAAGTACACCCAGAATCTGGCAGAAGAAGATTTGGAAGTTCTTGGTTATAGAGATTGGCTCACGGCTTTAGAACGTGGAATAGCTGCACATCATGCGGGTCTACTTCCTAGTTTCAAAGGCGCAGTCGAAGATCTTTTTAAGCGCGGGTTAGTCAAAGCAGTCTTTGCCACCGAGACGCTCGCTCTTGGAATTAATATGCCAGCTCGCACTGTGGTTCTAGAAAAATTGAGTAAGTGGAATGGTGAAGCGCATGTTTCGATCACTCCGGGGGAGTACACGCAATTAACTGGTCGTGCTGGTCGTCGAGGAATCGATATTGAAGGAAATGCTGTTGTGCAATGGTCACCCACTGTGGATTCTGCTACCGCTGCTGGTTTAGCGTCTACACGAACTTATCCTCTTAAATCATCTTTCACTCCAACGTATAACATGTCGATTAATTTGATTGCGCGTTTCGGTCGCGAAAGAGCGCGAGGAAGTCTTGAATCTTCATTTGCACAATTTCAAGCCGATAGAGCGGTAGTTGGATTAGTTCGACAGATTCGCAAAAATGATTCGGCTGCAGCCGAACAAACAGAATCTGCACAATGTCACCTAGGAGATTTCAACGAATATTCTCGAATAAGAATAGATATCAAGGAACTCGAAAGGTTGCTCAGCAAGCGAGATGGACGTCGAACTTTCGATCAAAGACAACGAGTCAAGATGGAGAACGAGCTAGATGGAATGCGCCGTGCATTGCGTCAGCATTCATGCCATTCATGCAATGATCGTGAAACCCACGCAAGATTTGCCGAACGCGCTGACCGACTTAACCGTGAATCGGAAGGTCTTAGATCCAGAGTTGAAAATAGAACCCACGTCATTGCAAAAACATTCGATCGAATTTGTAATGTTCTGACTCATTTGGGTTATATCGAGGGTGAGAAACCAACGGCGCAGGGAAAAATCCTTGCGAAAATTTATGCCGAGTCCGACCTACTCCTTACCGAATCTATCCGCCGAGGCGTTTTTGATAACTTATCCGGACCAGAACTTCTCTCTGTCGCCTCTGCAATGATCTTCGAGAGTCGATCTGTAGAGAATTACGCCCCAAAGATGCCTCACCAAAATGTCGCTAACGCCTTAGCCACCGTTGCAAAAATCTGGGTTGAACTTGAAGATATTGAAAATGAATTTGATGTGAAAACACAACGCGAACCAGATTTTGGATTCTGTTATGCCGCATACCGCTGGGCTAATGGTCACTCATTGAGTAACGTCCTCAAAGGTACTGATATGACAGTCGGTGACTTCGTTCGTTGCATAAAACAATTGATTGACTTGCTCACGCAAATTGGTGGCGCTGCTGAACATCTGCGACCAACGTGTAAAGAGGGTGTGAAGCGTTTGGATAGAGGAGTCGTTTCATATATGTTGGGAGAGCTATGACTCTCATGCTTCTAGACAGCGCTTCGCTGTGGTACCGCGCGTATTACGGAATGCCAGACACATTGTTATCACCTGATGGAATGCCCGTGAATGCAATTCGTGGATATTTGGATATGACTGCACGTCTGATAGGAATGTATTCACCGAACAGAATTGTGGCTTGTATCGAGGGGGATTGGCGACCATCCTGGAGAGTTGATCTCTTTCCAGATTACAAAGCCAACAGGTTAGAAGATGAAAGTGATGTAGAAGAGGAACCCGAAACACTCACCCCGCAGATTCCAGTTTTACTCGATCTACTAGATGCTTTCGGTTTCCCCATGCTTGGCGTTGATGACTATGAAGCAGATGATGTTATGGCTACTTTTGCAGTTAAAGAGAAGGGGCCCATCCGCATTGTTACGGGGGATAGGGATCTCTTTCAATTGGTAGATGACAAGAGAGATGTAAAAGTTGTTTATCTCGCGCGCGGTATCTCGCAACATGATCTTGTAGATAAGAAATGGGTTTCCGAAAAATACGGAATTCCGGGGGATAGATACGCCCTCTTTGCAATGTTTCGCGGAGATCCATCAGATGGA
This sequence comes from Actinomycetota bacterium, assembly GCA_009705185.1. Lineage (GTDB taxonomy): Bacteria > Actinomycetota > Actinomycetes > Nanopelagicales > Nanopelagicaceae > Planktophila. The sequence continues at coordinate 4,966 of WLCS01000030.1, read as the reverse complement.
TTACCTGGGGTAAAAGGAATCGGCGAGAAAGGTGCCGCACTGATTGCAAATCATTTTGCAACTGTCGATGACGCTCTTGCCGCAGCTCTTGATTCCCACGAAGCTCTGCCTGCCGCTCTTTCTAAGAAGATCATCGCAGGCGCTGACTACCTTAAAATCGCGCCCACACTTGTCCATTGCGCAAAAGATGTTGCAATACCGAATATGGATATAGCAATGCCTAAGAAACCAGCTGATCTTTCTGATATTTATGCTCTTAAAGAGCAATATGGCTTAGGGGCAAGTGTTGATAGATTAATATCAGCACTTGGCTGGTAGGAGAGTTCGATATGAAACCAATAATCCTGATCCCTACATATAACGAGTCAATTTCAATTGTTGAGTTATTGCAAAAGCTCTCAGTATTCCGATCAACTTATCTTTTTGATGTTCTTGTATTAGATGATAATTCACCCGATAAGACCGCAGATATCGTTGAAAAATTGGAATATTCGTGGGTTTCCATACTCCGTAGGCCAAGCAAAGCGGGATTAGGCGCTGCCTATCGTGCGGGATTCGCGCAAGTGTTACAGCAAATGACTTACACGCATGTAGTGACTATGGATGCCGATGGTTCGCATCGTGTTGAAGATCTGCCCGCTATGTTCGCTGCCGCTGCGCGATTTGCTGACACAGAACGTTCAATAGTTCTCGGTACCCGCTGGATTCCTGGTGGATCAGTAGTTAATTGGCCTCGAAGTCGACAATTGCTATCTCGTTCGGGTACAACGTATGCCCGACTCGCTTTAAGAATTCCACTTCATGATCTCACTGGGGGTTTTCGTATTTACAGTACGGCGCTTCTAAATTCACTCAATCTTTCTCAGATGACAGCAACTGGATATTGTTTCCAAATTGAAATGGCGATGGCTGCAGATTTAGCCGAAGCACATGCCGCCGAAGTTCCAATCACATTTGTCGAACGAATAAACGGAGTTTCAAAGATGAGCAGGTCCATAGTGATTGAAGCTTTGTGGCAAACAACGTTGTGGGGCCTGGCTCGTACTTTAAGGCCTAACGCCGATAAGTTACATTATGTAAAGTAAAAGAAAATCAGCTAAGCGAAACTCTCCACCGGTGCACATGAGCACATCAAGTTCCTATCCCCGTATGCCCCGTCTATACGCCCTGTTGTAGGCCAATATTTGCCCTTCATGCCGATTAATTCACCAGGAATAAGCCCAGTGAAGGTCGCAGGAAATGCACCTCGTTCACGGCTGTATGCGCGATTCCACTCGGTTCCCGCAATCGCCCCAATGGTGTGTGGTGCATGGCGAAGGGCCGAATCGTCCACGGCAATCTTTCCCTCGATAATCTCGTCAATTTCGAACTTGATTGCGATCATCGCATCGATAAATCTGTTCATCTCGAGGATGTCCTCAGACTCTGTCGGTTCAATCATCAGCGTTCCTGGTACCGGAAAAGACATTGTTGGAGCATGGAAACCGAAGTCCATCAGTCTCTTTGCAATGTCATCGACTGTAACGCCACTGTCTTTAGTAATTTCACGAACATCTAAAATGCATTCGTGGGCGACTAGCCCTTTTTCACCGGTGTATAGAACTGGATAATAATTCTTTAATCGATGGGCCATGTAATTGGCATTCAAAATCGCAACCTCTGTTGCGTGAGTAAGTCCTTCTCCCCCCATCAGACGAATGTACGCCCAAGAAATCGGAAGAATGCTTGCAGATCCATACGGCGCAGCAGAAATAGGACCAGGTCCTGTGGATGGTCCTGCTAATTCATCAAGTGGATGATTGGGTAAAAATGGCGCTAGATGCGCTTTTGAAATTACCGGTCCGACACCTGGTCCCCCACCTCCGTGAGGTATGCAGAATGTTTTGTGAAGATTTAAATGTGAAACATCAGCGCCAAATTTTCCGGGTTGTGAAAGTCCAACGAGTGCGTTGAGATTTGCGCCATCTACGTAAACCTGTCCGCCTGCATCATGAATCAATCCGCAAATCTCTGATATCGCAGATTCGAAAACACCATGCGTCGATGGGTAAGTAACCATAAGCGCGGCCAGATTTGCATTGTGCTCGGAAATCTTTGCTCGTAAATCATCCAGGCTTACATTTCCTTGGTCATCACATGCAATGACGACAACTTTCATCCCTGCCATAACAGCACTCGCAGCATTCGTTCCGTGCGCACTTGAAGGAATCAAACAGATGTCTCTATTCTGATCTCCTCGCGAATCGTGGTAATTGCGAATTGCCAATAAACCAGCGAACTCACCTTGACTTCCTGCATTTGGTTGCAGTGATACAGCGTCATAGCCAGTGATCTCAATGAGCCAACGAGAAAGTTGATCAATAAGTTTGCGTGAACCCTTGCTCTGATCGGCTGGTATAAACGGGTGAAGCGATGCGAACTCTGGCCATGTAACTGCTTCCATCTCGGTAGTCGAGTTAAGTTTCATAGTGCATGACCCAAGCGGAATCATCGTGCGATCAAGTGCTAAATCTCTATCTGAAAGTGTCCTTAAATATCGCATCATGGATGTTTCGGAGTGATAGGTGTTAAAGACAGGATGCTGCAGGAACGATGACGTTCTCTTAATCGAATGCGAAATTCCACTCCCCTGGGCTGGCACAACTTTCTCAGAAAAAATATCAACAACCTGGGCGAATAATTCATCGGTGACAGATTCGTCAAAAGAAATTCGAACATGAGAATCGTCAACTATCCCTAAATTGATTTTCTTCTCACGCGCTTTGGCATGGATTTTCTTTGCGTCAGAAACCTTAATAGTCAGAGTATCGAAGTAGCTCTTGTTAACAGTATCAACAACAGTCGCAAGAGCCGATGCGTAACCATGAATTCGATCTGCAATCGAAATAAGACCCTGAGGGCCATGCCACATCGCGTAGAAAGCACTCATATTTGCAAGAAGCACTTGAGCAGTACAAATGTTGCTTGTCGCTTTATCGCGGCGAATATGTTGTTCACGAGTTTGTAGAGCTAAACGAAATGCGGGATTGCCATGTGAATCAACGCTCTGACCAATTAGTCTTCCTGGCAATGCACGTTCTAATCCTGCACGGACTGCCATAAATCCAGCGTGCGGACCACCGAAGCCCATGGGTACTCCAAAGCGCTGCGCTGAACCAATTGCAATATCAGCACCCCACTCCCCTGGCGCCTTGATAAGAGTCAGTACAAGAAGATCTGTAGCTGCGATTACAAAGGCATCTTTTTCATGTGCAGCTGCAGTTACTGAAGTGAAATCGGCGATTGTTCCAGTCGTATCTGGATATTGAACAAGTAATCCAAAGTAGTTCGCTGAAGCATCCATATTAAGAACATCTACTTCTTTGACCTCAATACCAAGTGGCTTCGCTCTGGTGATGACTACCGCTTTAGTTTGCGCGTGAACATTCTTATCAATCAGAAAAACTGCGTCATCGGTTGCCTTTGAAGACCGACGAGCCAAAGTCATTGCTTCGGCTGCCGCTGTGCCTTCATCAAGCATCGATGCATTGGAGACGTTGAGTGCAGTTAATTCGCAGACAACAGTTTGAAAAGCAAAAAGAGCTTCCAAGCGCCCCTGAGAAATTTCAGGTTGATAAGGAGTGTATGCGGTGTACCAAGCTGGATTTTCTAAAACATTACGTTTGATTACGGGAGGTGTGATTGTTCCGTAATAACCAGAACCAATAAGAGATGTGAAGACGACATTCTCTTTGGCTAGCGCGCGCAATTCATCGATTACTTCAACTTCACTCTTCGGTCCATCTAGAACATCAGAAAGTTTCTTCTCAATCGAAATGTTAGAAGGAACAACGTCTGAAATAAATTTCTTGATATCGGAGTAACCAAGGACACCCAGCATTTCACTTTCTTGCGAAGCGTTTGGACCTATGTGGCGATCTTGAAAGATGCGCTGACCACTCATGTAACCACTCCCCTAGAACTTCTAGAACTTCGATGAAGAACACTGACTAGAACCTTAGGGAAGGAAATATATGAGTTTTAAGCGCCTTTCGCCTTTCGACGTAACGAGAGCTCATCGTTATTTTCAGCACCAACACTCTCGCCGTTGACCTCACCTTGAAGTGTTGCCAATGAACCCTCGACTTCGTGCCACACCTTGCCGACAGCAATTCCAAATACCCCTTGCCCGCCAGCAAGTAAGTCAATAATTTCATCCGGGCTAGCGCACTCGTAGATTGAAGCTCCATCGCTCATGAGAGTAATGCGCTCGAGCTCTGTGACTCCGCGATTGCGTAAGTGATCTACCGCTGTTCGAATATTCTGAAGTGAAACACCCGCATCTAATAGACGCTTTACAATTTTTAAAACAAGAATGTCGCGGAACCCATACAGACGCGCACTTCCAGAACCTGTTGCGGTTCTGATAGACGGTTCAACAAGGCCTGTGCGTGCCCAGTAATCCAATTGACGATAAGTAATTCCTGCGGCCGAACATGCAGTTGCGCCGCGATATCCAATTTCGAATTCTTGATCTGTCACGAGAGGGGGCTCGCTTTCACGTAGTGGGGTTGTATAAAGGTTACGCCCAGCGCACTCTAAAAGGCAGGAGCGACACGAATACAACCTCTACTTGAGGTTGAGACTCTCCACGCTACCCTGCAAAATCCTCAGGGTTGATCTGGTCGAGGAACTCTCTAAAAGCCTCTAACTCCTGGTCCCCTGCAGCCGATACTTCGGTAGCAACCTGTTCCGGGATATCGATTCCCACCTGGTCCAAAAGATCGTTATCAACCATGATGTTGGACTTAGTACGAAGAGCCAACGCAATCGCATCTGAAGGCCTAGAAGATAAAGGTTCAAGGGCTGACTCTTTATCTCGAAGCAACAATTCAGAGTAGAAAACACCATCGACAATCGAAGTGATGTGGACAGCTGTCAACGTTATGTCCACTCTGTCAAGCAAGTCGCGTAGCAAATCGTGAGT
>WLCS01000003.1 GCA_009705185.1 Actinomycetota bacterium | reverse complement strand
TTGAGTTCCGCGCACCTAAAGTATTAAGAGTGGATAATTGATCTATGAGATCTTGAGGGCCATTTGCATTCAGGAGCGGCTCAATATCGCTCATGGTTCCGCCAAGTATGTAAGCATTCCCCGCCAACTTGCCGATTACTCGGTGGGCTTCCTCTACTGCCGCCGCTGTTTCAGCAGCATGTTTTGCAGCGGCCTTTGCTTGCGACGTAGCCACTTCGAGTTCTTTCTTCGCTTTCAGATACAACGCCTTTGCTGCATTTGCTTTTGCAGTGAGTTGCTTAAGAGTTGAATTTGCTGCTGCTAATTTCTTGGCGGCTGCATCTGCAGCGCTTTTCTTTGCAGCTTCTGCGTTCTTAGCTGCTTCAATCTCTGCAAGGGTTGGTTTTGGTTTTGCAATGGCCGGTGTGGACGCAAGAGTGAGCCCTGCAATGATTGCAAGGCTAATGAGGCGATTCCTGCGAGGCATTGATTAAGAATAATTGAGCAAGAGATGCAAAGCAGGGCTATCGAGCCTGTGTCGCTAGTTAGCCACATCTCTTCGAGAGAAAAGAATCGTTGCAACAACTGCTCCAACAAATACATACAAACTTCCCAGAGTTAACGCATGAGAATATGAAACATCTGGGCTACCACCTTGTGCAATTACTGATAGCTGATTCCCGGGCATCCAATCAAGAGTGACTGGCTTAACGGCGCCGATCAAGTTCTCAATAATCAGAATCCAAAGTACGCCGATAGAAATTGCAGATATTGGAGACCTGAGAAGTAACCCAAGTACCATCCCAATAATTCCAAAGTAAATAACCGAGATCGTTACATTCAGAAGTGTTTGACCGATTGCGTGAAAGCCATCGGAGGTAAACCACAAGTCAGTTGTTACTTTCGCCCTGCCAGATAGAGCAACGGAAAGACCAACGCTTACGATTGCAGCAATTGCAACAAGCAAGAGCGCAAATATTTTCATTGCTGCTAATTTTCCGATAAGTAGACGCACTCTTCCTGGTTGACGAACCAGTAAATTTCTTAAAGTTCCATATGTATATTCCTGCGCAGTTTGCGCAGCAAAGACACAGAGCGCAATGACTCCTAGTAATCCGCCTACTGAAGCAAATCCATATACAGAACCGCCAGCTAGATTTAATACTTCGCGACCAACTTGACGACCACGATCAGCATTTCCTTGCTCTGAATCAATCATGAGATAGAGAAAAGTTGTTGTCAGTCCTGTAAAGAAAAGTGCAGCACCTAAAGTTCCTAAGAACAGTGTCGGTCTACGCAATTTGCGCCATTCAGCAAATATGACTCTTATCATCGCTGGTCTCCTGTCATTTCAAAGAATGTTTCTTCGAGGTTTGGTAATTGCGGTGATAATTGAGTAATTACGATTCCAGCTTCAAATGCCTTTTTATTCAGAACACCTGCCCAATTTTCTGGCCCTTCAATGTGAGCTACTTCAGATCGGATAGTTGCTGAGTGGCCATCGGCTCGGGCAATCTCGATAATTCTCTGTAGGTCAACTAGCTTTTCTGTCTTTACTAAAATCACCGGCTGCTGCGAGAGCATCAAGTCTTGTAATGGACCTGCGAAAACCACTTCTCCTTTTCGCAACATCACTATGTATTCGCTAATGAGTTCGAGTTCAGATAACAAGTGCGAAGATACAAAAACAGTTGTTCCTTGAGAAGCAAGCTTCTTTAGCAAGTCGCGTACTTCTTGAATTCCTTCAGGATCCAAACCGTTTGTGGGTTCATCGAGAATAAGAATTCGTGGATTTGGAAGTAGTGCTGCTGCTATTCCAAGCCTTTGTTTCATACCAAGTGAATACGTTTTATATTTGGAATGTCCACGACCGTCTAGTCCTACAGTTTTAATGAGTTCATCGACTCGTTCAATTGGAAAGCCACCAAGAGTTGCAAGTACTTTTAAATTCTGTGCTCCAGAGAGGGCGGGATAAAAAGCAGGACCTTCAATCATTGCTCCAACTTGTGAAAGATATTTCTCAGGGTGGTTTATTGATTCGCCTAGAATTTCTGCTGTTCCGCCAGTAGGTGAAATCAAGCCAAGGAGCATTCGAATTGTCGTGGTCTTGCCCGCGCCATTTGGCCCGACAAATCCGCAAATGGTTCCGAGTGGAACTTCAAAGTTCGCGTGAGATACCGCGTATCCGGATTCATATTTCTTGCTTAAATCCTTGACTGATATCGCGAGAGTAGGCATGTGGGCAATTTACCAGTGAAACCTTAAGATGCTCTCATGAGTAAAGAGGTCTGGGGCTACCACGAGCATCCAAAAAGACGTGAACCAGATTGGCAAGTTAATCCACAAACGGCAGCAGTTCGCGAAGGTTTAGCACGTTCTGGTTTTGGTGAAACTTCTGAAGCTCTCTATCTCAATAGTGGTTTTACATATGCAGATTCACAGGAAGCAGTCGATTCATTCACAGATGAAACAGACCACTTTCTTTATAGTCGTTTTCACAATCCAACTGTTGCGATGTTTGAAAAAAGATTGGCTGCAATTGAAGGCGCCGATCATTGCGTAGCAACCGGTTCTGGAATGGCTGCGATGTTTGCCTCCCTTGCTTGTCTTGTTGAAAGCGGCGATCACATCGTTGCATCTGCTGCCATGTTTAGCTCATGCCATGTAGTTATCACAGAGATATTGCCTAAGTGGGGCGTCACATACGAACTTGTTAAGGCGAATGACAAGGCTGGTTGGGAAAAAGCACTTTCGAAGAAAACTAAGGCAGTATTTATCGAGACTCCAAGTAATCCATTATTGGAAGTTGCTGACATCAGATTTATTAGCGATCTTGCGCATAAGGTCGGTGCAACGGTAATTGTTGATAACGTCATGGCATCTCCCGTATTGCAGAAACCTCTCGAACTTGGTGCAGATGTCGTTATGTATTCGGCTACTAAACACATTGATGGACAAGGCCGCGTACTTGCTGGAGCACTGCTTGGTTCATTTGAATACATCTACGAAAAGTTGATTCCGTTTACTCGACATACAGGACCGTCCCTGAGCGCATTTAACGCTTGGGTATTGGTGAAGTCTCTGGAAACTATGGAACTTCGGGTCATGCGTATGTCTGAAAATGCACAAAAGGTAGCGGAGTTCTTAGAAAGTCATAAAGCAATCAAGAGTGTTCGCTATCCCGGTCTTGCTTCGCATCCTGATGCTGCTGTAATCAAGAAACAGATGAAAGCGGGCGGAACAACTATCGGGATTGAATTTGCAGGCACTCAGAAAGATGCGTTTAAGTTTATGGATGCTCTTCGTGTGATTGATATTTCAAATAATTTAGGTGATAGCAAGTCTTTGATTACTCATCCTGCTTCAACAACTCATCGACGCCTTGCTCCTGAAGTACAGGCAGAGATGGGTATTACTCCATCAGTGCTTAGACTCTCCGTTGGTCTTGAGCACGTTGATGATTTAATTAAAGATTTAGATCAAGCACTTAAAAGCTGAGCAACTACAAGCAGCACCGAGAAAAGACTTAAGTAAGTAATTGACCAGTGGAAAATTCCTGCAGCAACTTTGTTGTAATTATCTGAATTCTCTTTGAGGGCAAAAAGTCGGAAAGTAAATAGCGCTCCAAGTAGCACATTTGCGCAAAATGCCCAGACAGGAAGTTCTGCGAGCTGAATCATCGCAGCAGATGAAACAACCATGGCAATTGTGTGAAACCACATTTGACTGATGACATTTGATTGCGAAGAAACAGAAGGCAGCATAGGGATTCCAGCTGCTGAATAGTCATCCTTATATTTAATTGCCAGCGCCCAAAAGTGTGGTGGGGTCCAGAAGAAAACAACAAAGAAAAATGCCACAGGTACCAAGGTGAGCGATCCAGTTACGGCAGCCCATCCGATGAGCACTGGCATACAACCGGCTGCGCCACCCCACACAATATTCTGGGATGTATTTGGTTTAAGAATAATTGTGTAGATAACGACATAATAAAATATTGCTAGAGCTGTAAGAAGTGTTGCAAGTGGAGTTGTAAATATTTGAAAAATCGCAAGTGAAATAATTCCAATTACTGATGCAAAAATTAGCGCTTGTGTTCTGGTAACAGTACCGACAACAAGTGGTCGCTTTGAAGTGCGCGCCATCAATTTATCTGTTTCTGCTTCAATCACCATATTAAAAGCATTCGATGATCCTGCAGCGAGAGTTCCGCCAATTAAAGTTGCTGCCACTAATCCAAAGGATGGAAGGCCTTTTTCGGCCAGAACCATAGCGGGCAGGGTCGTAATGATCAGAAGCTCGACCACGCGCAGTTTCATCAAATCGATATAGGCGCGCAGTGCATTCATACGCTTAGAGTACCCAGCACTGACAGCCAACTTAACCTCAATTCTCAGTGTGCTCTAAGGAAAAGGCTCTATTTTTTGTTTAACGAAAGGGGTCAACATGACACCAAGAAAGTCCGAATGGATGCAACTCGCTGAAAGCGATGGTTCTACAAGAGATGTACGTAGAGTCGATAAGCGCCTGACTTTAGGCACTCTTGCTGCTGTCAGTGCAATCATTGTTGGTGGGTCACTTTTCGCTAATGCCCAAGACGAGCCAACTGCAAGTGCTGAAGTAGTAGTTGCTGCTCCATCAGCATCTGCAACATCAACTAATTCTCCAGCAGTATCTACACCTGCTGCTGTGGCTAAAACTCCAACTGCAAAGCCAGTAACACCTGCTGCTCCAAAAGCGAAGATTCAAGCTCCAACTATTGCGCAGATGCCAAAAGGTGGTGGCGATGATGATGAGAACGAGGGTCGCGAGGGTCGTGGAGATCACGAACGTCGTGGTGAGCATAAAGATTCTGAGGAAGACGACGATTAATTTTCACTAGTAGTCTTGCCGGCATGCGTGCACTTAAAATCGCAGCCGGCATTTCTATTTCAATGGTGATGCTAGTTGCCAATACCTTGGCCAGTGCAGATGATTCAACAGAATCACAGATGACTTTGGTTAAAACAATTTCGGGGTCCTTAAGTCCTAAATCAGTTGCTGCATCCCAAAATGGCCTTATCAGTGCACATAACATGATGTACAACCACACTGTCACTGTTTATAACTCTCACACTCTTGAGCTGATAGCAACTGTCAAGGATTCAGTTAATTTCGCTGCACTTGGAGTTTCCGGATTTTCTGGAGTTCACAAAGGTGCACCCGTAGAAGGTTCATATTCTCCAGATGGTAAATACTTGTACTTCACAAACTACGCGATGTACGGAAAAGGTTTTACTAAAGAAGGCCACGATGTTTGTTCGCCTGCATCGGGATTTGATGCAAGTTATCTTTCACGAATCAATCTAGAAAATTACAAAATTGATGCCGTATTTCCAGTTGGTTCCGTGCCAAAAGTAGTGAAGGTAACTCCAGATAATAAATATGTTTTGGTTACCAATTGGTGTTCGTACACGTTATCTATTATCTCCGTTGAAAAATCTAAGTTAGTAAAGACAATCAAAATCGGAAGATATCCTCGAGGGATTTCAGTCTCACCAGATAGCGCCTATGCATACGTAGCAGAAATGGGTGGCTCCAATATTCATCGCATTAACTTGGATGACTTCAGCAAGACTCTCATCCCTGTAGGTCCTAATCCTCGTGCTGTGGAGCTTTCACCTGATGGCTCGAAGTTGTACGTGACGCTCAATATTTCAGGAAAAGTACTTGCCTGGGATTTAGAAAGCAACAAACTCATCAAGAAAGTTTCGACAGGATCGGCAGCGCGCAGTTTGGCAATCAGCGGAGATGGTTCAGCACTCTTTGTTGTAAATTTCAAAAGCGGAACTATGACTAAATTGCGTGCATCAGATTTATCAAAAGTTCAAACGATCAAAGTATGTAGCGAACCTATTGGAGTCACCTACGATAACGAATCAAATAGAACTTGGGTTGCTTGCTACAAAGGTTCTATAAAGGTGTATCAGAACTAATAATTCCGATTTCGACATCTGGAGCAAGAACTGGCAACAGTGGCGAAGCAACTTTTCCTAAAATCTTATCCATCATTGCCCTAGCTCTATTGCCAGCACTGTTTCCTCGATTTAACTTATCGGCAATAATCACAAAAGCGTATTCACGATCACCGGATTCGACATAGCCCGCAAGATTTGCGGTGCCATTAAGAGAACCTGATTTTGCCTTTACTAACCCAATTGCATTGGGAGCAGTTTTTAAGAATCTATGTCTGAGAGTTCCTGATATTCCTCCCACCGGAAGTCCATTAATAATTGGGTCATACCTATTGTCTTTATGTATTTTCACAAGCAGTTGGGCAACTTGCTGGGCTGTGACGCGATTTTCTTTTGATAGCCCACTGGCATCTTCAACTACAAGTGAAGAAGAATCAATATCTAGATTGGAAAGTATGGTTGTAAATGTTGCTGCAACGCCTGCATCATCATAAGTATTTCCTGCTGCTCTTGAAGCTAATCGAGCAATTCTTTCGGCTAAAACGTTATCGCTCCATACAAGGGTGAATGCGAGAATTTCCTCGAGCTTTGGTGACCGCGATGCTAGAACTAAAGATTCTGACTTATCTATTGCCTCTTGCTTGGTTACATGTTTCATCGTGGCGATAACCCCGCCCTTGCGAAGAAATACTTTCAAATTAGCAAGGTCGCGAGAGTAAAGCCCTGTGTAGTAAATGGTCGAATTGCGCACAGATCCTTTATTTGATTCCTTGAGCGCTTTAATTGTGCTTGTAGCAATCTTTGGCATTGAAGTGCGCTTCATCTTTTTCGCTTCGGTACTTCTGTAAGAAATCCAAGGATCGCTACTTCCCTGAATAACTATGCTCTTAGCGGCTTGGCCTACCCACACGGATGTTTCAAATTGCTTATCCATCGAGAAGTTTTCCACCGCGGCTACAGCAGTAAATAGCTTTTGAAGAGAAGCTGGCTTACGTAACGAGTGCGCATTTTTCTCGAAGACAATTTCCCCTGATTGCTCATCAATAACAACAACTGACGGGTTGGCTAATTCCTTGCTTGCTGTTAACTTAGAGAAAACTGTCGCCACAGAGTTGGGATCAAGCGCGCTAGCGGGATTTTGGCCCAACGTTGCGAGAGATAAAAGAAGGCATGCAAAAACAGCAATAATTTTTTTCATTCTTTGATTAAGACCAGAAGCTTGCGATTAATACATTAAGAACTGTAAGCCCAAGCATGCTGGCCCAAACATTCTTACTGAGAACTGGTTTCTTAACATTCTTATAGCCAAGAGTAAGAATGACTGCGATTACCAAACCCTTAACTCCAAATTTTGTATGATTTGCAACCTCATCAGGATGCACCTTTGTAAACAGCCCGACCATAACTAATCCTGCAATGAGTGCAGTTAACGTTGCGTGTACAACACCTGGATTAAGGGTGCGAGGGCTCTTCTTTACCTGTAGCAACAACAGAGCCAATATCGCAATGACGCAGATAATGTGAATTCCGAAAGCTACGTTGTAGATGGCGTTCATTCTGGCTCCTTGGTAATTATGGTGAGTTAAGTTTAGAGTGCAACCATGGAAATCAATACTCCCGCCGTCATAGGACCAGGAGAATTTTTTCCAGTTGTAGGAGTTGGCCCACATGAGAAGCCCTGGCCTACTGGTCCCCAATTCGACCCACAATTACTTGAAAATGGCGATCGAAGAAATGTTCTCGATCATTATCGTTATTGGACAGTAGAAGCGATTGTCGCTGATTTAGATTCAAAGAGACATAAATTACAAATAGCAATTGAGAATTGGCAACATGATTTAAATATTGGTTCAGTCGTTCGCACTGCGAATGCGTTCAATGTTTCGATGGTCCACATCATTGGAAAGCGCGATTGGAATAAACGCGGAGCAATGGTTACGGATAGATATTTGACAGTTAAACATCACCCAACGGTTGCCGAGTTTGCCCAGTGGTGCAAAGAGAATGAAGTGCCAATCATTGGTATTGATAACGTACCAAGTTCAAAACACTTAGAGGGCTCAGCGCTTCCTGAAAAATGTGTACTTTTATTTGGCCAAGAAGGTGCAGGAATGTCAGATGAGGGCATTGAAGTCTGCGAAGTTCTGTATGCAATCGAGCAATACGGTTCTACAAGATCAATGAACGCATCTGCAGCTGGCGCCATCGCCATGTACCACTGGGCCTTGCAACACTTACCTCGTAAGTCTTAGCTCTCTACTTTTGGCAAGAATCCATCTTGGTTTGGCTCGTCATCACTTTTTAACGCTTCGCGCACTGAATTAAGACGGCGCTCTACTTCATTTGCCTCATCGATTCGACCCAACTGGCGCATCACTGCAACCATTCGTGTTTCGATATCTAGAATGAATTCGAAATCCTTCGGTTCATCTTCAGCAATAATTTGCAGAACGCCATCGAGAGTTGATAGGCCATCTTCTAGCTTTCCTAAGAGAATTTCGGCCTTTCCAAACTCAAATAATGCGAAAGTTTCACGTTGGTGATCGTGGGCAGTTTCGAATACATCGATTGCTCTGCGCGCTGATTCAAGAGCTTTTTCACCTTCGCCGATTTCGACATAACATGATGCAATCTTCTGATCACAGCGAGCGATGTGGATTACCTCTTTCTCAAGCTTAAACATCTTGCGCGCCTCTTGGAAACAAATAATTGCTTCGTTGTAATTCTTAAGTTCTCGTTGTGCACAACCAATAAGGTGCATGTCATTTGCTGCACCAATGGTGTTTCCGTCTACAAGGTGTTCTTGCGAGCACTCGTACATGGTTTCAATTACTTTTTCATAATTCTTTGATGAGTACCACCACTCGCCCAATGTGCAAGCAAGTTCAAGTGCAATGGGAGATTTGTTCTCGCGCAAGATGGCAACAGCTTTACTCATTGCTGTTGCTGCTTCGTCCATGCGCTTGAGTTGATTTAAGTTGTAACCAATTGCTGAATACGCCTGCGCAAGACCTTCACTGGGTGCAGCAGCTCCGAGTTCAGAGAAAATATCGCGCGCAGTTTCTGCGAGCGCGAGCGCTTCGTCATATTGACCGCGTGCAAAAATTCGCGCAGAAAGTTCGTAATAAGTATTTGCTCGTTCTTCGCCTTGCACCTCTGGGATTCGATCCCAGAGCATTTCTTCGGTAACTAGCTCGTCCTGGCCATCTTCATCGCTCACAAGTGACCTCCCCGTAACTCGCCCTGGCAGATTCCTGCACTTTAGACCTAACGCTGGCCAAGGGGCGGATATTTCAGGTGGCTCGCCTGTAAATTCTCGATTACTATTTCCTTCTTGCAAATGATTTGCATCTAGTAGATCTTGCACATCCAGGCCGGAGAGGGCTCCCATGAACGACGTTGTCCGCGATATCCCGCGCGTTCCCCTGCGCCAACGCCTGACAGCCGATGAATGGCGCCGTATGGCTCTGATGTTCGGATTTATCGCCTTCCTACACATCTCGGGCGCTCTACTTATGTGGAAAGCAACGAGTGGAAACTACGAATTAGCTGACGGATCTCTCTTTGGTTGGGGAACAGCTGCACTGGCATACACACTTGGAATGCGCCATGCATTCGATGCAGATCACATCAGCGCTATTGATAACACAACGCGAAAATTAATGTCCGAAGGTAAGCGCCCACTTGCCGTTGGTTTCTTCTTCTCTCTTGGACACTCGTCAGTCGTCGCTGCTCTTGCGATTTTATTGAACTTCGGAATTAAGGCAGTTGGAAGCCAACTGAAGGATGAAGATTCACAACTTCATCACTACACCGGACTTATTGGAACAACAGTTTCAGGAACATTCTTGATGCTGATTGCAATTCTTAATTTAATGATTTTGCTTTCAATAGTTGGCGTCTTCATTCAAATGCGCAAAGGTGCTTACAACGAGGAAGAGCTCGAAAAGCACTTAAACTCTCGTGGCTTGCTTATGCGATTCTTCGGGCCAATTGCTCGACGTATCGATGCAAGTTGGAAAATGTATCCGCTTGGAATTCTCTTCGGATTAGGTTTTGATACCGCAACAGAAATTGGTCTGCTTGTACTTGCTGGATCCTCGGTAATCGCGGGCCTACCTTGGTGGGCAATTATTTCTCTTCCGCTATTTTTTGCTGGTGGAATGAGTTTGCTCGACACCATTGATGGTTCATTTATGAACTTTGCATACGGTTGGGCTTTTTCTAAACCAGTTCGTAAGGTCTACTACAACATCATCATTACAGGATTGTCAGTAGCTGTTGCTCTCTTCGTAGGTGGATTAGAAATCTGCCAAGTGATTGCAAATCAACTCAATCTCACCGGTGGATTCTGGGATTACGCTTTGGCATTTAATTTGAATTCTGCCGGCTACTTTATTGTCGGAGCATTCGTTGTGGTCTGGACGGTTGCGTTGCTCTTATGGCGCTTTGGCCGCATTGAAGAGCGTTGGCATAATTCGGCACACGCCGCACAGATGGCACGCGGTGAAAATACTGATCACGCAGCTGCAGGAATTGATTTAGGTCCAATTAAAGACGGATGGAAGATCGACTAACTCTTCTTTAGCTTGATGCGTTCTTGAGCAATTGCTGCACCCAACAAAACGATGAGCGCGCCTAGTGGTTCGTTCCATGTGATTTGCTCATTGAGGAAAATTACGCCCACAATGATTGCAACCACCGGTGTTAAGTATGTAACCGAGCTAGCTATAGCGCTTCCTGCATGTTCCATAACAGTGAAATTCCAGAGATAGGCAAAGCCACTTCCAAATACACCCAGAGCCAACATGCCAAGCACCGGAGCAACTCGGTATTCATCTTTAGCGATTCCGTCGAATAAATAAAGAGGCAATAGTGTGAGTGATGCGTAAAGAAGCTGCAAGGAGACAATGGACTCTGGCTTCAATTGATATGGCATCACATATTTTCGAGTGTAAGGAAATGAAATTCCGTAACAAGTGACTGCCGAGAGCATTACAAGAATTGCCCAGAGCGGATTATCTCCAAAGCCTTTCCAAGCACCGAGCACTGTAAATACTCCAAAGAAGCCAATCAGCAATCCGGTTACTTGGAATGGCTTAGGTTTTTCATCTCGGTTGACAAGAAGAATTGCAATCAAAGTCATAAGCGGAGTAACGGCATTAATGATTCCCGCAAGCACAGATGTAATAGCTGTTTCAGCTAGTGCAAAGAAAATTCCTGGGATGACATTGAGAAGAATTGAAACTACCCAAATATGTAATCTTGCTTTTCGATCGGTGGGCAATGTGATACCGCGAAGCTTTGCAATTGTTAATAGCGTGATTGCACCTAGAGTGCAGCGAACAAACGCGACTCCAAATGGTGTCAGGAATTCAAGACCCATTTTGATGAAAATGAATGAGCATCCCCATGTGATTCCAAGGATGATGTAAGAGGGAACCCACTTACGAGTGGATGAAGCAGAAGCCAACGGGGATTAAAGTCCTACAAGATTAAGTGGATAACCGAAGAAAGGAATAACCACGAGCATTTTGCCGCGTGTTTGCTTCTTCGTAACTCTCTCTAGGAATTTCCCGTTCTTCACTGTGTAGTAATCCTTGCCGACTTCAGTTACTTCGCCAAGAAATGGGGAAAGATCTTTCACATCGTTGGCCCCAAAATACTTTGATCCTACTGAAAGCTTATTTGTCGCCTTATAAATTACAACGCTTGATGAAGCTGATCCCAGTGCAGTCGAAAGACCAGACTGAGGGTGTCCAATCCGAATTCCAAAACCTCCGATTAACCCCAAAACAATTACTACAGCGATGAGGCGCTTGATTGTCGAACTCATTTAGATCTCCTAGTGACTGTAGTTTTCTTTTTGGTTTTCTTGGTGGATGAGGCCTTTTTAGTAGCCGAAGCTTTCGGTTCTAATTTTACCCCAGCTTTACTCTCACTTCTTTGAATTATGGAGTCGAGCCAAGCCTGAACTTCATCATTTGCATTATCGTTTCTTACTGTTACATCAGAAGAATTGGCTGATTCCTTAGAATTCGATTCCAATCTGGCTTTTGACTTTCCAATCTTGCGAACTTTGGAGGTCATTTCCTTGATTTTCAGTATCAAGTTTGGCCACAGTGATTTCAATGTATCAATGGGAGTAACTTTGGCAGCCTGCGCAGGTGTCTCTGTCTGATTTTCGGAAACATTAGTCGCATCCTGCGCACTAATTCCGAGCATTAATCGTGTAGTTCTGGAATCCGGGCGACCGGTACCTCGCCATGTTGCAACTTCGATTACCGTTCCAGTTGCCATCTTTCCTACAACAAGCTTTTGTCCATCAGGGAGATCAATTACAAGGGCATTATCCGAGTTAGGAAGCGGAAGTTTTGTAATTACCGGTGCCTCAACGGGCGCTACTTTTTTACTCACGAGAACTCAATGTAACGCCTACGTTTGTGCCGACATCTTGTGGATTTATATCAGCCAAAGTAATTGTTTGACCTGTTCGCTTTACTTTACATGTGGCAGTCGAATCTGTAACAGCAATTACTCCATTATTGACTGTCACTGAGCTCACTGTGCAATTGATGACATCAGCAGGCGTATCTACTCGATAGAGATCAGAAATGCCTTTCTTCGTACCCGAAGTCTTAATTGGAATGTAGACATCTAATTTACTTCCAGTACATGCTGTATCTACATTTGAAAGCGAAACATTATCTAACGAGAAATATGTTCCATTAAAGTCTGTCTGTAGTGAAATATGCACATCTGTATCGCAAGCTGCGAGAGCTAGATTTCCTAGCCCAAGAGCTCCTTCGGTCATTGTGCCGTTGCACGCGTATGTGACGTTATGAAGTGCATCCTCAAATTTGGTTCCACCATTAACGCAATTTGGATCATTAACCGGAAGAGTTGTAGCAGTGATGGATCCGCCGCCGCCATCGCCGGTTCCGTTACATGCATATGTAACCGTTCCAGCTGCGTCAGTAAATTTTGCGCCACCGAGTGGACAATTTGTATTTCCTGTAGGAAGCGCAACAGTTACCACCGAAACACCGTTAGCACCTGCTGGACCTTGTGCACCTGCTGGACCTTGTGGTCCCGCCGCACCTGCTGGACCTTGTGGTCCAACTGCACCTGGTGCGCCATCAAGACCGTTCTGTCCATCTTGACCATTCATGCCAACAAAACCATCGGCTCCGGCAACTCCCGCTGGACCAGGAACACCTTGCGGTCCGACTAAGAGCGCAAGAACTTGATTTAAATTTGGATTACCTAGATCTGTACCACCAAGAAAAAAGTTTTGTACTGCATTTGTATCTGTTCCCGCCGCATAAGTAATTCCAATGCTAGAGAGTGAAAAAATTACAAGTGCGATAACTATACGTTTTAGTTTCACGCTTCAACCTCTTCCTTCTCAAACTTGTTTTTCTCTGAAGTGGCCACCAGACTCGAATACACAGAGTGCAGCAACACTGGGACTAAGCCTAGAAGTATAAAGGCTTGCGCCTTTTCCCTGGTAGACATGGGAAGGTACTGAACCCCGATATACACGGCAACCGTGAGCAGAGCAACAATTATCGCCTCAATCATGAGGTTTCTACGGGCCTTTGCAAAGCGAACTCCGACAAGTCGAGGCAAGTGAATGGAATTCAAGAAAAAGGGAGCAGAGATAACCAAGGTGGCAATCAGTGATTGATTTGCCTTTTCAGTCCACACATAAGTAATTCCAAAAATGGCAGTCGCTAAAGTAAATGTCATAGGTTGTGACATCGAACGTTGAAGAATAATGGATTCAACTTCAGTCTCAACTTCAATTTCGCGTTTGATGCGTCGGCGATCAATTGCAATTTCCATTAAATTCTTGGCGATAATTAAAACAAACACAATTGCCATAAGCGGCCAACGTAGAAATTTATTACCCTGGATATTAATCACCAAGCTATCGGTAAGAATTGTGGAAATAACAACTGCAACCGAACCAAGCAGAGCTGATAAAACGAGCGCAAGTACATCTTTGATGTTCTCAGAAAGTCTAGATAAATAAACTTTGAAATCTACTTTGAGAATGACTAAGTACATAGATGCGAGCATTGAAGGCAAGCACCATGCCATAACAAATGCTGCGGCAGCAAGGAATGAACGCATTCCGGTGATGTCACCAAGGATTAAGCTAGCGAAAATAAATCCTAACGCTGCGGTTCCGCCGGAGATTGCATCAACTGCACCAATAACAGCAATAGCAATTATTAGGCCAAGTGCAACGTTTGGTATGACCGTAGTGTTCTGAATGCTGTATGACATGTAGATACCTAAAACAAATGTGAAAAATGGTGCAAGAGCCCAAATATTCGGCGATAGCTTATGTAACGGTTCTCCGTCTTTGAGCGCAACAAATTTAAGAAATGAAATTTCCATTTCATCTTGTCGGCGTGATCTAAACCTATAAAACGGTTGAATCGCCCCAAGAACTCGACTCACTGAAGATTCTTCATCTTTCCTGCGCTTATGGCTCTTATCTCGAGTGAAAGCAAGCGATGCATACTTTCGTGAGCGAATGACTGCAAAAGTGGAGATGATGATTGCGTACAAGGTAAACAACAACCGTAAGTCTGTTGGAATGGATGAAATTGTGTAGTAGTTACGTTTAATGAGGTTAACACCCGCAACAGTTGTATCTGGTGATCCCTTTGCACGTGCTTCTACTGAGTAACCACCAAGTGGAAGATTGTTGGGCAAGTCGATAGAAAAAACTACATATCCGGCAGCGTTTGGTGCACTTGGGGAAAATTCTCGATCTATTTGACCTGGTGCGGTGAGGTAAATCTTCCAGCCCGCATTAGTGCTCAGTCCGCCCAACACAATGTTTTGCTGCTTACCTCGTTCCCAGCTGAGAAGTGGCATATCCGCAGCAATTGCCATGGGAGCAAAAATTACTGAAATGGCAGTAATTAAGAGTAGAAGTGTTCTCTTATTCTTCTTCATCTTTGCCCTTCAATGAATCTATTCCCATCCAAATTGCGACACCTATAGGCGCCATAACTAGCAATGCTTGTTTAGTGAGGAATTTTCCAACAAGAGGAATAACGAAAAATACGATTCCTAAAATGTCATTGTTCTTCGGCTTCTGGGTATCAGGGCTCGGGTTGTTGTCACCCTTCATCACCCAACCATCTGTTCCATTTCCATCAATAATTCTGTGGGAGAAAACTCCGACTTCAGAACCATCGAATCGGCGAGCTTGATACGCAGCAACTTTTCCTACTGCGGGCTTGAGTCGATCTGGGTTCATCGTAAGAACGATATCGCCCGGTGAAATCGATGGCGCCATTGAATTAGTGAGAACAATTCTTGCCTTTACGAATCCAGTCGCAGATAAGGCTGAGAAGGAAATCAATACGGCTGCAAATGAATATCCAATTAGAGTGAAAACTCTTTTTATTTGAACAATTCTGATTCCGCCTTTGGTGACAACTCTCTCTGGTGGAGTTACTACAAATAATTTTGCTGATGACTCAACGATGTGTTTTGGGGTGACAAGAACTGTTTGTTCACCCTCGTGACTTGAGAGAGTGACAAGAACATTTGCATCATCGGGGGCGCTGCCTCTATTAATCCAGACTTCGTTAGTTCCGGTGATTACTGGTTCTACATCCAAATGAGAAACACCACCAGGAAGATCTGATTTCGATCCTCTTGGTGGTGTCTTCATGCTTAATACTTTAGTGCTGAATGTGGGCCCACACTGACACGGGTAGGCCTTAGTTCAAGACTTATTTACTCTGCGATTCCAGGGTTATTTTTGCAACTGACGAAGCAGGAATTGCGGTACCTGTGTTTCGAATTGCAAATCCCTTATTGTTTCCAGAGCCGGCAACACTAAATGTTGTTGATGCGCATCCTGGTGAACCTGAGGCTGCAGTGGCAACGATTCCTGAAGAGAATGAATCGATTGAGGCATCACAAGTCCATAGTGAAGAATTTGAGCTGTTGAGTACCTTGAATGTGATTTTCTTACCGATACAAGCGCCAAGACCAACAGTTGCACTAGTTGTAACAGTAGTTGAGTCTAGAACTGTAATGGTTTCAAGGTTAAAGACTGTTCCATTAAATGTATTAGCTGGTGTCACGATGATGTCTGTATCGCAACCAACGGCAGTACTGATTCCCTGGCCGTATTCAATATTAGATCCGCCATTGAGTGAAATAGACGCAGCGAATGTTGAGCCCAAGAATCCAAGAGCTGCAACGGTTGCAACAACAATGAACTTGTTGCTGCGCTTACGTCGTGAAGATCCTTTCGAACCTTCGAAGGATAAAATTTCCATTTATATTCCTTTATTCGTGTCAGTTACTTCTTACTTCTAAACTAGACCTCTAGTCTACCAAACCTGGATAGCTTGGTAAAGATTTTCATTTAGCTTGATGGCTTTGGATTATTCACTGCTTCCACAGTTACTCGACCCACGTTTTGGCCATCAATATTTACGGTGTTCTTGGTTGGATCTAGATAGAAAGTTACGTCGGCCGAATTAGCGCTCAGATTGCTGCCGTCATACACCGAGGTGCCGACTGTTGAAAGTGAAATTGCCGCATTCATGATTCCAGAAATAACTCCACCGTCGCCAGTGAGATATCCGAGACCAAGTACGGCGGGATCGCTGCTACTTACTTGACCATCAGTAGATGGAATCGCCATTTGTAAAACTGTTGCATCTTGGATTCCGCCAAGTTGAATTTCTTTTCCTGTTGAATCAATCAGACGGATACGAAGTTTTGTATTTTGGCATGCAACCAAATCAACATTTGAAACAGTTACTGATTTAACTCTAAAGAATCCGTTGGTTGAATCCGTTTGAGTTGGAGCTGATTTCCATTCCTGACCCATTGCAACAAAAACTTGTGGATCGCATGCAACCGCTTGTTGTGAACCTTGTCCGAAAGTTAAGTTTCCAGATCCAACAGTTACGCTTGCGGCAAAAGTTGAAAGTAAGAATGGAACAGCCGAACCGATTGCAATGAAGGCAAAGAATTTCGAACGCGCTTTACCGGAGCCGCCGAAACGTGACTTCACGCTTCCGCTCAACGGTGAATGCAACGACATGCTTTTTTGCTCCTTAAGAGGCGATTCTGAAATTGTTCAGGTCGCTGATATTACTCGATACTAGAACGCAGGTTCAATCTGCCCGCTTACTTCTTGCCCATGTTGACCGGGGCTTTCACAATTCCTAGGTCGACTCCAAGGGCAGAAATGGCAACGGGGCGGGTAATTTGGCTTGGAACACAGAGGTCGGGGTCTATCGAGGGTTTATTTACTGCCGAAACCTGAAATGTAAGGGTGACTTCTGAAATTCGACTTTGCGAATTCAAAGTAAGGCCATGGCCAGCGGTCAACGCTGAAAGCACTTTAGGAGCACTGCCAGAAATGATGAGAGATCTAGTTCCTTCTCCGTTCACCAAAATATCTGAAGCAGCTGAAAGTGAAATATTTGCTCGATTTGAGTTTGCGCAAACCAGAACAATTTCAGCTCCACCTAATGCAAAAGAATCCATGCGAACTGATTTTGCTCGAGGGTCAACTTGAAGTGAATTGGGAGTTTTGAAAAAGAGTGATGCGGAATCAATTATTTTTGCTTTCGCAGTTGGGGATTCACTTTCTAAATATGTAATGTCCGGGCTTGGTTCGGCGCTAGAAGAAGGTGATGGCGAAGGCGAAGCAGATTCGCTAGACGTTGGTGATGGCGAAGCAACGGCAGGAGCCGACTCGACGGTTGGGTCAGGAGTCAATTGATCAGCAAGAGATGGAAGCATCTGGCTTACAACAAATCCAACGCAGACA
Source organism: Actinomycetota bacterium (assembly GCA_009705185.1). GTDB lineage: Bacteria > Actinomycetota > Actinomycetes > Nanopelagicales > Nanopelagicaceae > Planktophila. The sequence goes on along the minus strand of WLCS01000003.1, from coordinate 4,010 downwards.
AGCAGAATTACACGCTTGAGAAGCTTAATCATCGCCTGCGACATGACTCCATCATATTACGCATAGAACTAAATTCTATATTCGGCCTATCTTGGGGTACTTTTTGCGCATGGCTACAACGCGAAAAACAGGTTCGCGCCGTAAGGCAGAACAAGTCAATGAAGAACTCTTATCAGAGCTGAACTCATGGGCAGCATCCAGTCGAGTAACAAACGACCCTTATGTTCAGGCGCTTGTAAAGTCGCTAGAAACTTTTGAAGATATCGAAGCAATCGCAGAAATTAATCCCCTCGATTATTTGCCACACTTCGAAAACTCTGCGAGTACTCGCAAAGTTAAATTAATTAATATCCTTACAATCTTCAGAAACGTACTCGTGTTCGCACCGGTAGCTTTGACTTGGCTTGGTGTTTCTAAAGCAACAACAGGTTTTGCGCAATACACAAAAGCAAATGCGGATGCAGTGGTTAACTTCCTTGAATTCTGGCAGAACGGATATGGAATTCTCCCCTCAGAGTGGACCATTGGCCACATTGCGATGCTCGACTTCTATCTCATCGCAGTTGTTATTGCACTTACATTGATTACTGCATTAATGACCGAGCGCCACCAGCGAGAAGAAACTCAGCGCCTGGCAAAACTTGATCGAAAGAGAATTGATCTTGGAATTAAGCTGCACTCTTATTTATTTGCACACCGAAAAGTCACAGCAGAGACTGTTAATGCTCGAGTATCTATGGCAGTGCGAAATCTTGCAGCAACTTCAAAATCGATGGCACAGGCAAGTAAAGAACTGAGAAAAGATATCAATGCAATTCCATCGAATAAGCAGGTTCTTGCCGAAATCAAGAAAATGAATAAGTCCTAATTCGATGAGAACAAGAAGAGTCGCACCGTCCGAACTTGTTGAGGATGTTTCCCAACAAGCGGGCTGGATGTACGCCGACCTTTTCTTGGCTCTCATGGTTATCTTCCTTGCAACTATTTCTTTCGTTCCAAAGTTATCGGGTGGTCTAGCAACGGGTAATGCGAGCACTCAGCAATCTGTTTCGCTGAAGTCCGTGAATTTTGATCAAGGTATGGCTAATCTTTACAACGGTTTTGACCTACCGAAACTCCGGGCCGATATTGAAAGCTTTAAGAAGAAGGCAAAGTTGGCCGACACTGCCGAGATCATTTATGTTCAAGTAATCGGTGGATATGCTAAAAATGAAAAGGCTGGAGTGGGAACTCTTGCAGCGATTGACTTCAGCGTCCAACTTAAAAAACAAGCGGCAGATCTATTTAATACTGCCGCTATTAAACTGGACACCAGTAACTCAATCCCTAGTGGATCAGTTGCTCTTCGTATGACATTTGCAGCAAGAACTTATTGATTAAGGCAATACTCCAAAGTCAAACCAACGAGGTGTTGTTCCACCCGGTGTAACAACTTCAATTGTTCCATCACCAATTGTTAAGCCCGCTGGTATCTGAACAGTAATCTGAGTATCTGAATCCACGCTAAATGTTCCAGCATTTGTAAATACATTGAAAATAACTCTGACTGCGTCAGTGAAATTAGTTCCAGTCAATGTAATCAAATCACCTTCCGAGCCTTCATATGGGCTAATTGCAGTGATGGTAGGCGTGCAACCAGATGAGCATCGCTCGTCACCCTTAGTCAGAGTTGTAGTTGTGGCGATTGTGATTCCAGTTCCGCTATTTCCGAAAATGAATACGGGAACGATTACATAGCTTCGAACTCGAACTGTGATCGTATCTGATGTGATAGCCAAGTAATTTCTATTTGCAGGAACCGTCACTGTTACACCACAAGTACCTGCTGCTGTTGCGTTCAATCCACTTCCAGTAATAGTACAAGCGGCACCCGAAACCTTTGTAAATGTTGCTGTAGCAGTTGGGTTATTTCCACCGCGATAGACCAACGTAAATGGAACGCTGACTTCACCGTTGATGCCATCGATAGTGATTGGATCTTGCGCAATTCGATTAATGGTGAAGGTAATAGCCGAGCCAGCGTAATTAGGAGTTTCATAGTTAGTCGCTAAACCTGAAGACATCACGATTGCAGACGGAGTAATACTGTAAGTACCAGCATCAATTGGAGTTCGTGTATCCGAGTACGAGAATGACTCAAATGGATTGGACACAAAACCGTATGTAAGTGTCAGAGAAGATGCCGCATCCGTGCCTTTGAAACCTTTGAAACTATAGGTCGGAATAATTGAAGCTCTCTGTCCAGGAACATAGCTCACCGCGGTCACTGTATCCATCGTAATTACAGGCGCGTTTGCTTTAGCAATTGTAAGAGCAAGTGCGGATGTTGTAGATGTCGTAAGGAAATTCGTACCTTCTGCCACGGTTGCATTGAGGGTACATGCCAATGTTCCAGAAGTTGCAGTCAATATTCCACCAAGTGAATCGAACGTACATCCCGGTGATGCATTAAGTGAGTACGTGATATTGCCATCGAGTGCACCGTCTGAAATCGTTGTAGTTACAGTTGCAGTATCGGAGTACTTAAGAGTTGATGTTACCGAAGTTAATGCAATTGTTCTATTGCCTTTTGCAATCTCAATTGTGGCTGTTGCTGAATCGGCCAAGTAGTTATTTCCTTCAGCTACTGTCATTTTCACAATACAACTTCCTGCTTGTATCACTGACATAAGTGCTGTGGATGAATCAACAGAACAGGTGGAAGAAGTGAGCGATGAATATGAGATCGCCCCGTTGCCTAGTCGAGATTTTGTAGTTGCTGTATCTGTGACGCCGGTTTTGAAAGTGATGTAGTTATTTGCTGGAGGCGAAGTAACTGCACTATTCGTATTTACAGTTGGGTAAACAAGTGAGGAAGTATTTTGCGCCCGGTTCAAAGTGAATGTTCCTGCGACTGTAGTGACTCCAATGTAGTTTCCTGAAATAGTCGAAATTCCCGCAGTAGCGGTATCTGGTGTAGCCACATAAGTACCAGCCAATGTCGGCGCAGTTGAACTTGAATAGTTAGTTCCATCATTTGCAGTTCCTGAGTAAATCATTGAAACCGCGGTAAGTGAGTCAATGCTTACTAAACCACTGGTTGTAAATGGCTTAGTGACAAGCGCAGTTGACCCAGTGTATGTAAGTGATTCGTTCGAAGCCGTTACGGTCAAAGTGTCTGCTTTGCCAACAGTGACAGAGAAGGAAGTTTCATTACTGTTGTTGTAATTCGTGGTGTCGGTTGGTGTAAGAGTTGCCTTCAAAGTCACCGCACCAATTGCACTTGGTGTCCAAGAGCAAGTTGCAATCCCAGCAGAAGTTGCAACAGCAGAACAAGCAGTAATTCCGGTATTTCCATACTTAAAGAGAACGTTTCCTGCAGTACTTGCTGCAGCAGAAATAGTCACCGGATTTCCATACTTGGCTGTGGTTACTGCACCTGGAAGTGAAAGTGCGACTGTTGGGGTTGCCTTATTAATAGTGATAGTTACAACTGCTTGGTATGGAGCAGAATTTGCTGCATCCTGAACAGTAATTGTCTCTGTGTACACGCCAACATTTACTTTCGCCGGAACGTTCAACGTGAGTAAACCAGAGGGCGATTCCTGATTCACAAGGGCGGTAATCATGGTTTCCGTTGCAGTTTCACTTGGCGTCAAATACTTAATAATGGCAGTACCTGAGCCACCTTGAGCACCGGTGATTTTGAATAATCCTGCCGATCCTGCACCACCGCCACCACCGAGTCCGTTCGTTCCTCGTACAGGGTTAGTGAAGCTGTTTGTTGATCGCAAGTTTCCTACTGGAATATAAGTACGTGCTTGACCTGTGTATTCATATTCAAGTTTCCAAGCAGCACCACCAGCATCCTCGGTGAAATAAACGCTCATTGGATAGTACTGACCTTTGACAAAGCCCGACCAGGTCGCGCTTGCCTCGCCACAACAAGGTTTAGCAATTTCATTGTCAGTTCCATTGATGTTAATTACTAAATCACTTGAATCATCAGAGGTCAGATAAAACTTGATGCT